>CAMZKF010000019.1 GCA_947311095.1 uncultured Flavobacteriales bacterium | reverse complement strand
GTATTGATACTCAAATCTTGTATTTCGTTGGTTACATCGCTGTCAGCATCATTGACCAAAGCCGTTAAATCGATGGTTTGAGAAGTTCCATTTTCTATTCCTACGGTAAGTACATTGGTACTAGGGTCGAATGCTAAATTGGCTATATTCTGGTCATCTGTACCTGCGTTGTCGTTTACCCAAGTATAAACTCCACTTCCGTCGGTTGACAAAACTTGTCCTGCTGTGCCGCCTGTGGGTAGTTCTATTTCGTTGGTTGCGTCGCTGTCGCCATCGGTCACGGTTAAAGGACTACCAGACGTTCCATCTCCCGAAATGTTTGTTCCAGCTATTTGCACGGTTTGTGTTCCCCAATTGTCTCCTGCTCCACTACCTACTTGAACCCAAGCTAATGCACCTCCGTCCCAATAGAAAAAAGCTTTTAAATCTTTATCATAAACTAGCATTCCGTCTTCGGTAGCTGTTAATGCTGTTCCTAAAGTGCTTCTTGCTACCGTAGTCAAACGAGTAATTAAAACTCCTTTGTCATCGGATTTTATTTCTAGTTTTGCATTGGCGTTAGGAGTCAATACTCCTATTCCTACGTTGTTTTGTGCGTATAAACCTAAGGTAGTGAATATTGCAAGGGTGGTTAGTGTTTTTTTCATAATTAGCTGTTTTACAATTGACAATTGTTAATTGTTAATTGTTAATTGTTAATTGTTAATTAAAACAAATATAGCGAAAACAAACAAACAAACAATATTTTTATCTACAGGTTATTTTGCGTGAGGGGTAGAACGGTTTGTTTGAACTCCTTTTGTCTTTCTTCGTTTTGAAAGGCAAAAGAGTGAGTAGTGATGACCCGACCTTTAGGGCACGCCCAACTACGACCTCTATATATTGAATAGCCTTGTTTTATTACAATATTTAGGGTTTGCTGAAAAACACTTAAAGCTACTAAACTCATTGTTCACAGCATTTTTTTTAACTTTAGAGTGCAAGGTTTTCATCTAATAGCACAAATACCTTTTCATTTCAAAAAGCGCTAGCCTAAAAAACACATCCTATTTCGTTGCCTGCAACTCACAGTATATTCATACAGTTTCGTTTTGTCGCCTCATAGGATATGATTTTTAGACTTTTTCAGCAGACCCTATTTAGCTCACTTCTATTTACTACTTTTACTTTATGAATGACGATACAATAACCTTATGTTATAAATGTAGTTTTATTTGGATAACGAAAAAGATTTCATATTCATACCTTTGTCGCTATCAAACTCTGAGACTTTTAACGTTTCTGTAGCTAATTTATACCCTGTCGATTCTATTTCTACGCTATAAACTCCGGGATCTAAAATAACTGTAAATGTTCCTGAATTAGGGTTTGCTTTATACTCGCCTATTATTTCATCATTTTTGTCAAATATAATTATCAATCCATTTTTTATTTTATTGTTTGATATTGCATCTTTTAAACTTAAAACAAAAAGGGCTGGTTTCTTTTCTACCTTTTCCAACGTTACTCTATAAATATCTCTATCGCCATATCCTCCTGGTCTTACAGCTGTTAAATAGGCGTGTTTGTGATCGTCTGAAAACATAATAACTCTATCGTCATAAGATGTGTTTAGTGGATAGCCTAAATTTTTGGGAGACTTCCATTTATTAGTTTTTTCGTTCCATTCGGACATATAAACATCGTACCCCCCTAGACCGGGGTAACCGTTAGAAGCAAAATATAAGGTTTTTCCGTCGGGAGATAAATAGGGAAAGTCTTCATTCTTGGCTGTATTTAAACTTGGAATTGGTTGAGATTCTGCCCATTCTCCATTGGGTAATTGACGAGTCATATATAAATCTAAACCTCCTTTTCCTCCTTTTTTATTACTTGCGAAAAACAATGTTTTACCATCGGGAGATAAAGAAGCTGCTGTTTCTACTGCTGGAGTATTCACTCCATCTTTAATTTTTTTCTTACGAGCATAGGTTGCTCCTGTTTTTTCTGATTCATAAATGTCTCCTGCATTTTCGATGTTATCATAATAAATAAACATATGTTCTCCATCATCAGAAAGACTGACGCACTGATCATCAAAAGAGGTATTTAGTGATTTTATTGGTTTGGCTGGTGAAAAATTAAACCCATTGAACTTAGTCATAAAAATATCGGAAGGATAATAACCATCAAATTCCTTTTTGCCTTTTCCTTCTTTTCGTCGAGTTGTAAACACTAATATTTTTTCATCTTTAGATACAAATGGAAAATAATCGGGATATTCAGAATTGATATTTTCTCCTAAGTTTTCGAATGTGGCAGGGATAGGATTGTCATATAAATTCTGAGCTAATTCATACCCAAATATTTCTGCATTAATCTCAGCTTCATATTTACCAGGATTTTTTTTGTATTCTTTCAACGCATCAATCGATTTTGAATATTCGTAGCGATGGGTATATGCTTTTGCTAAAAAATAATACGTTTCTTTATCAAACTTTTTTAATTTTAAAGATTTTTCAAAATAATAAATAGCTTTAGCTTTATCTATTTCGGTGTTTAAATAACACATTCCTAGATTAAATAGATATTTTTCATTCTTTGGGTCAACTTTCAATAGTCTTTTGTAAAGGGGGATTGCTTCCAAATAATTTGTAATCTTAAAATAATCGTCTGCTAGACGGGGGTCTAACTGTCCTAAATAAATATGAGGAACAGCCACAAATAGAATAAGTATAATCAATAATTTTTTCATAATTCCTGTTTTAATAGTTCTATGCAATTAAAATACCAAAAATAAAAGCATAAAAAAACCTCTAATAAACATTAGAGGTTTTAAATATAATATAATTTTATAGATTTATTACATAATTGTAATCGAATATGCTGTATCGTTTGATTGAAATTTAAATTCACATCTTCTATTCAACTGACGATTATCTGGATTGTCAGACCCGTCAGGGTTAGCATTGGGTACTTTTGGTTGAGATTCTCCCACCCATTTTATAACTAAATTATCTTCTGATATCCCTTTGTTTGTTAGATATTTAAACGCACTTATAGCTCTTTTTTTAGATAACTTAAGATTATACTCGTCTGACCCCATCCAATCAGTATGCCCTACAATTTCCAAGGTAAATTCTGGATTATTGTTCATATATTCATATATTTTACTTAACACATCTTTTGAGTTTAATCTTAAGAAAAACTTATCGAAATCAAAATAAATAGGGTTAAGTGTAAAGTTAACTTGCTTTACCGTTTCTGTTTCTTCTATATCTTCAGCAACCAAAGAGTTATCTACAAGCTCCCCCTCTATAACGTCCTCTGTTACAACAACTTCTTCGCTAACTATTTCTTCTTCATTCAAATCTAACAAATCACGGACGATTGAATAAAATTCATTTTCACTAGTATCAATTGTACTTAAATAGCTTGCGTAAACTTCATCTTCATTTGTTGCTTTCACCTGATATTTAAAACTTCTATCATCAACATTTTCTGTAGAAACATTGTCTAAAACAAATTCACCTTCTGAACCTGCTATCGTTTTTGAGATAACTTTTTTATCATTATCTATTAATATAACTTCTATTTCCTCATTATTACCTGCTAAAGCTTCATTATTATACAATGCTAAATTACCATTTAGAACAATACTATTTTCTGAATTTTTAGGTTGATTCCCATAATAACTAAGTTTTACATCTGCTTCATTTATTAAAAGGCCGTAGTTTGTAGCTTCCGATACATTGTTAAAAACAAATTCTCCATTTTTATTGGTATTGGTTGTTTGTATAATTTCGCCTTGGTTGTTGACTAAAGAAACCTCGACATTATTAGTTGGTAACACCTCATTATGATTAACACTTCCTTTAATGCTTATATTTGATTTAGCTGTTGTAATAGCGTCTTCAATATTCTCGACTCCAAAAGTATTTAAAGCTTCATTTTTGACATCAAACATTGCGTTATGCATAATGGCTTCTTGTGCTAAATTTTCACCTTTAACTTCATTGAAATGAATTTTTTGGAACAATTGATAAACTTCACATTGTTTTGGTATTACAATTGTATCTCTAAATGGTCGCTTAGTATTCCAATCTGGATTTGTAATTTCTAAATAATAAGTGTTATTTGGAGGCAAAATCATTAAATATTGACCTGTTTCTCTATCAGACTCCCATTGCCCTACCTCTTCATTTGTCGCTAGATTAAAAGCGGTAATTGTAACATATACAGGGTTATTAAAATCTCCTTGATATGCCAGCCCTCTAATTTCAGTATTTGCGATATTATCACATTCGTTATCTCCTCCGATTTCATCGCTATGTCTTACCCATTTCTCACCATCAGAAACGTATATATCGTCTCCTGCTTTATCATAATATATCGCCCCTTTTTCTTCAATTTCTTTTGGAGGACCTTTAGTTTCAAGCATTCCTTTATCTATGTTTTTCCATTTTTCACCATCATGAATATACAAATCTGCATTATCAGAATTTAAATAGATATCTCCTGATTTACCAGCTAAAAGCGGTTCTCCTTCTCCTTCAATCAATCCTCCTTTTTTGTTGTGCCAACGAACGCCATCAAACACATAAGTATGACCTGTTCTAGTACTTACATATACGGCTCCTTTTTCAGCAGACTCAGAAGGAATATCTTTACCTATAGTAACAGTTCCTTTTTGAGCGATCCATTTCCCATTCTCAAACACAAAAGCTTTTCCGTTATCTTTATTTACATAAACGTCTCCTGCACTTCCATTTGACAAAGGGTCTCCATTTCCATATTCTACCCCACCTCCATAATCAGTCCATTGTTTATCTTCTTTAGCAAATATATTTGCATTGTCGGTATTGATGTAAATATTAGCTGGAATAAAAGGAGGTCCTGTTGGTTCTCCACTTCCCGACCCTATTCTTTCTCGAGACAATTCCCACTTATCGTTATTTCTTACATATATATTACCTGTTTCCTTATCTAAATACAATGCCGAATTAGTGATTTTATAGGCTGGTTTTCCAACCCCCGCAAACAATTGTTTATCTTGTGATGCTGGTGTTGGGTAAAACTTGTAAATATCAACATCTCCATATCCATTGGCACGACTAGAAGAAAAATAACCAACTTCATCTATTGTATCGTGAATATAGTAAATGTCATCTCCTCCTGAATTGTAATTCAAACCTATATTTTCAGGTTTCATCCACATTCCATTTTCATCTTTAACAGATTTAAATATATCATAACCTCCAACAGAATTATGTCCTTGAGAGGCAAAATACAATTCGTTTCCATCACTAGATAAATAAGGAGCATCTTCGTTTAATGAAGTATTTAAATTCACCATATTAACTGGCTCTGACCACGTTCCATCAGCTTGATGAAAAGAATAATACAAATCTAAACCTCCTTTTCCTCCTGCTCTAGAGCTAGAAAAGAACATTGTTTTTCCATCTTTTGTAAGAAAGGCACTAGGTTCTCTACCTGTTGAATTAATTGTTTTTAGAGGTACTGGAGTTTGATATTTTCCATTCTTTTTGGTTGAAACAAGTATTCCATTTTTTTGATAAACGTAAAGTTTTTCATCCATATCTGAAAAACCGATAACCGCATCGTGTTTTTTCGTATTAATTTTACCTGAAAAGATGTGATTCGCTGAATCTACATTCATTTTAGTAACCCATTTTCCATTTTCTTTTGTACTAATATAAATGTCTTCATATTTTTTATTGTCATTATACAATTTTCGCCCTACGTTTTCTCTATCTCTAGTAGTAAATAATAGCATATCGCTTTTAGAATTTACAACCTGTCCGTATTCTGCATATCTTGAATTAATACGTCCTCCTAAGTTTTCGGTAGTTACGCTTTCGTTGGCTTTGTTTTCTTGCAACTGAACTCCGTTGTTACACATTTCGATTAAATGATCAACTTCTAAAAGCACAAAAGTTCCTTCTTTATTGTCTTTCGTATATTCTTTAAATTTATTATAATAATCTATTGCTTTAGAAAAGTTATCTAAATATTGATTTGTTTTTCCCAAATAAAGAAAAATTTCAGAAATCGTATCTTTTGTAGAATAAGCTAATGCATTATCAAATAGAGGCAAAGCTTTTTCACGTTGATAATAAGAGTTATAATAAGTTAACCCAGCTTCAAAGTAATACATTGAATTTGTTTTATCCAATTCTAACAAGCTTGAATAAAAGCCTTTTGCTTTCTCATAACTTCCTTGGGTCAACGCTTTTCTCGCCTTTTTTAGAACTTTCTTTTCTTCTTTAGTTTGAGCGTTAACCGCTCCTAAAAACAAAAAGATAGCCATTAAAACAACACTGATTTTTGATACAAACTTCATAAGTTTTTTATTTTAAAATGCACTTAATTTTATATATTGATATTTTCCATATTTTGCAGTATTCTTATAATCCCATTTATATTTAGGACCTTGTACTACCGAATTAACAGAAACCAATTTTACCTTAGACAAATCAACTCCTTGCGCTCTTAATATCGACAATAGTACTGATTTTGCTTCTTCACTTCTTTTCTTCGCTAACAATGTATTGCTTTTAAATGTTTTAGTTGGTACTGTTGACGCACTACCTTCTACATCTACTTTTGCAAAACCTCTTTTAGCTATAATGTCTTCAACTCCTTTTACAAAAACTTTAAATCTTTGTTCTTCCGATTTAATTCCTTTTTCGTTATAGCCATAAAACTTTTGAAACTCTACTTTCTTAACTTCTATATTATTTTGATTTTCAGCTGTTGAATTATCAGTTCCTGAAGTTCCGTTCCCTTGAGTTTTATCACCTATCTCATCTCCTTTATTATCTTCTGTATTAGCAACATCACTGTTTTTATCAACTTGATCTAAAGGAACTCCTTCTAGAGAAATAACCTTGTTAATTTCTTGATATCCCGAACCACAAGGAACGTCCATTTCTGTTTCATAGAAAGTGTTTTCATCTCTTGTATATTCAACTGAATATTTATGACAAGGTTCTAAATTGAATACATAAGCTCCGTTTCTTTTATTAGGTTTATACTCCATAGGCTCTCCGTCTTCTGTAAGGTCGGTAACCCATATTACGATTCCGTCTGGTATCTGACCGTCTTTCCCTGCATCTATATAACCTTTAAGAATAGAGACCTGCGCTTGTTCTTTTTTCTTTAAATCAATTGTGTAAATATCTTTTTCTCCCATTCCTCCTGCTTTTGCCGAAGAAAAGAAACCTCTTTGACCGTCAGCTGTTGTTGTAAAGAAAATATCATCGTTCACCGAATTTAAAGGATACCCTATATTAAATGGCTCAGACCATTTATCACCTTCTATATTTATAGAGAAAAAGATATCGAATCCTCCCATACTTTTCTTTCCATTCGAACTGTAATAAAGTGTTTTCCCATCAGGATGAAAAAATGGTGCATCTTCATCATAAGGCGTATTAATAGGAGCTCCTAAATTTAAAGCTTTACTCCATTGACCTGTTGGTAACTTCACACTTCTATAAATATCTCGTCCTCCTAAACCTCCTGGTCTATCACTCACAAAATATAATGTTCTTCCGTCTGCTGAAATTGTAGCATGCGTTTCCCAATTATCGGTATTTATATCTGCTAATGGTTCTCCTTTTCCTAAGCTAACTGGAACTCCATATCCGTCTCCTTCTCGTTGCGACACGTAAATATCTCCATTGTTAACTCCTCCTTTGTAGATAAATAATTGTTGACCATCACCAGAAACACTAATTGTAGCTTCATTTTTATCGGCTTGTTTTCTGCTTGCTCTACTAATGTTTTTAAGAATTTCAGGTTCCATCCATTCTCCTGTTTTTAGGTCTTTATACGACACATAAACATCTTCGTAATATTTTCCATCTTGAATACTAAATATACCTGCATTACTCGAATCTTTCCTCAGTCTTCTTGTAGTAAAAAACATCGCACTTTCGTCTAGTGTTACAACGGGGCTATATTCATCGTATTCGGTATTAATTGTTGAACCTATATTAGAGATTAAAAAGTTTTTAGGGTCTTTTATCATTTTTTCTGCTACTGCTACCTGAGCTATCCCTAAATCGGCTTTAGGCTGTAATATATGTTTTTTGTTTGCTTTCTCTTTATAAAGGACGTAGGTATCTGCTGCTTCTTTTATTTTTTCGTTGACATGATAAGCTTTAGCTAAATAGTAATACGTTTCGATAGGTGCGTTTTTCTCTAAAAAAGAATATGGGTCGTAATTTTTTGAGATTCCTTTTTCAGCTTCTTTTAAATAAGGCAAAGCTTTTGCTCGCTCATTCCCTATATTCAAATAACATAAACCTGCTTTATAGTTTACATCTGCATTTCCTTTATTATTATCTATTATATCAACCCAAATTTTAGCGGCATATACGTATAAATTTTCAGCCATCAATCTGCTAGCTGTTTCATACTTATCCTTAAACGATGCTTTGCTTAATGACTTTTCTAATTTCACCGGATCAAACTCTTGGGCTACACTCACAGTACTATAACTAAATAGTACGATTAAAAGGCTTAGTAAACTTAAATTATAAATTTTCATATTTAGGTTATTTTTCTTGTTTAGTAGTTTGATTTGCTACTTCACATTTCTAACTTTCAAAGTTATAGATAGATTTGGTGAAAACAAGTGGTTATATTTAGTATTATCAACAACAAAATGTTGTAAAATGGATTTATTAGGGGAAATGAGGAGGTGTCTTTTTCTTTTTTTTATAAAACAAACAGCTATTTCAACCAAACGAAATAGCTATTTGTTTCTAGTTTTATAATTCTCTATTGATATCGAATTGTTCTAGGTAATCGGCTACTCTCTTCACAAAACTACCTCCCAAAGCTCCATCTACTATTCTATGATCGTAAGAATGCGATAAGAACATCATATGTCTAATTCCGATAGTATCGCCTTGAGGTGTTTCGATAACTGCTGGTTTTTTTCTAATTGCACCCAATGCTAATATAGCACTTTGAGGTTGATTAATAATGGGAGTACCCATTACATTTCCAAATGTACCTACATTTGTTACGGTATATGTACCTCCTTGTATTTCGTCTGGTGTTAGCTTGTTATTTCGAGCATTATTTGCTAAATGATTTACTTTCTTCGCTATACCTGTAAGATTTAATTGATCTGCTCCATGAATTACTGGTACAATGAGGTTTCCTGACGGCAATGCTGTTGCCATTCCTAGGTTTATGTTTTTCTTTACAATGATACGATCTCCATCGAGAGACGAATTAACCATAGGGAAATCTTTTAAGGCTTTTACTACTGCTTCCATAAAAATTGGAGTAAAAGTTAATTTTTTCTCCTTCTCTTTTCATGAATTCATCTTTCATTTTATTTCGCCACATTACAATATTTGTAACATCTGCTTCGACAAAAGAAGTAACGTGAGGTGAAGTCTGAACAGAATCGACCATGTGGTTTGCGATTAATTTTCGCATTCTATCCATTTCTACTATTTCATCATTGGCTCCTACTGCCATTGCTGGTTTCTTTACTTCTGGCTTCGCTTTAGTTGCTGGCTTTACAGGTTCACTAGTATTTACTGCTACTGCTTTTTGAACGGGAGCTGTTTTTCTAGCTTCAACATAGGTCAGTATGTCTTTTTTAGTAACTCTATTGTCTTTTCCTGTTCCTGAAATATTTTCAAGTTCAGACATATTCACACCTTCTTTTTCGGCAATACTTCTTACTAAAGGCGAATAAAACTGTCCGTTACTTCCATTTTTAGAAATGACACTATTATTTGTTATTGGAGCTAATAGTTCTTCTTGAACCGTAGTTGTTTCCTCTTCCACAACAGGTGAAGCTACATTAACAATTTCTCCTTCTGCTCCTATAATTGCAAATATAGACCCGACTTGCACAACGTCTCCTTCTGCGTATTTTTGTTCTACTAAAACACCCGAACAAGGAGCTGGAACTTCAGAATCTACTTTATCCGTAGCTATTTCAACGATTGGCTCATCTTCTTCTATTGTATCTCCAACTTCTTTTAACCATGCTGTAATTGTCGCTTCTGCAACACTCTCTCCCATTTTTGGAAGTAACACTTCAACGTTTGCCATTATCTTTTAAATTTTATATATAAATATTTTAGTATCAATCAACTCTTAATAGAGCATTATGCACAAAAATAGACTTTTTTTGCTTATTCCACAAATTAGAATGCATCGGATTTGAAGCAACCTTAAATTTATTTCTTGAATCTAATGTATTAATTTTAAGAAAACAAACCATTAGATTCAAAATTTTAAGCTTTTTCTAAATATTAAAACCTAAAAAAGGCTATAAATATAGATTATTTTTACTGGTGTTAAATTTTAAATACGACGACCTATTAAAAGGGTATTTGTTCCACAAATTCCAGTATGAATATCAAATTTTAGTTCAGTTTCAAACTGTTTTATTATTTCTTTTATTTTCTTATTGCTTTCGAGATTAATTCCTGCATTAAAAACGACAATCCCTTTATGTTCCAACCTAGAGAGAACATATCTCCAAAACTTTCCTCCATAAAAAGCTTCAGGAACCTTTAAACCTATATAAATATCAATTATTATTAGCGAATATTTTTCTTTGTTGTTTTTGACAAACGTGAGAGCATTTTGCTCTATGATATTCGTATTTTCTGAATTACAAATATCAAATTCGTTTTTGGCTATCTTAATAATCTCGGAATCGATATCGACAGCGGTTATTTTATTGGTATAATTATATTTATCTCGAAGGGTTTTTATAACACATCCTCCTCCTAATCCCAAAATAAGTATATTTTTTATTGATTTGTCGTAGGCTTTAGATAATCCATAGTCCATAATAACTTGTACCGATCCGTAGGAATAATTAGCGTCGTAACTATCGAGCACTTTCCTTCCATTCGTTAGGGTAACTTCTAGTCTTCCGTTATATTTTGACTTGACATACTTTGTAAAAGGCCAGATGTAACTTATTATTTTTTTCATTTAACAACGTTTTAATAAGACTATTTACTTTGACTATTGACACCAAATTAATGTAATTAAATGTTAAGTAACACATCTCTTGTATATATCCGCTAGCGTAATAACCAAAACTCTTTGTTCTAATTACTTTCCATAAACAAAGATAGTTATTTTATTTTTCACTTTTTAAAATATAAGCTAATAAAATGAAGCAAAAAAGTGCATTGACAAAAAGAAGAACTATGCGAGCATAGACTGCGAGTGGAGGTTTTGTAGTAGGTGTAAAGTTGTGTTTTTACAACGTACCTGCTTAATAAAACCGACTACGCAGGCTCGCAAAAATTATATGGAGTGGTTTGTTTTTTTTC
>CAMZKF010000018.1 GCA_947311095.1 uncultured Flavobacteriales bacterium | reverse complement strand
GGCTTGATATTTATTGTATTAGAAGCAGACGTTGACTTAAAATTAAAAAAAAGCAAAGCTAAACTAATACTTAGTAGTTTCGTTGTAGCACTTTTAGCTCTTGTGTTTTCTTCTTTTTCAATAGCAGGATTATTTATATTACTTTGGAAAGTAAGTCTTTTCAACGCCTTAATGTATGCAGTTCCTTTATCTATTATGAGTAGTGCTATTATAATACCAAGTGTAGGTTCTTTGAATGAATACAAAAAAGAATTTATGATTTACGAAAGTACCTTTTCAGATATTTTAGGAATTATGTTTTTTTATTTTCTAAAAGGAAATGCTAACGCTACCAACGCTCAAGAAGTATTTTATGGTGTTTCGGGAAACATAGCTATTACCGTATTGATTGCTACTATTGCTAGTTATTTACTTGTTATTTTATTTCAACAATTAAAAATGCACGCCAAATACTTTTTGATGTTTGCTGTTTTACTTTTATTATATGCCGTTGGTAAAACGTTTCATTTATCCTCATTACTCATTATTTTATTTTTTGGACTCGTATTAAACAACAGTCAATTATTTTTTAGAGGCCCTTTAAAAAAATATGGAAACAAAAATATAATGAAAGAATCATTACACGAATTGCACGTCATCACTTTAGAAACAGCTTTTGTTTTAAGAACTTTTTTCTTTGTTATATTCGGTATTACAATTGCCTTATCTTCCTTAATAGACTGGAAACTAGGACTAATTAGCGTTGTAATTGTAAGCTTATTATTCGCTGTACGTTATTTAATTTTAAAACTTATAATAAAATCCGACATTTACCCACAACTATGGATAGCTCCACGAGGGCTAATTACCGTATTATTATTTTTCGCTATACCTAACGGAATGGTAGATGCTCACGGCGAAATGTTAAGCATTTACAACCCTCATTTCGATTATACTATACGAGAATTTGACCAAGGTATTTTACTCTTCACCATCTTAATTACCAGTGTAATTATGACGGTCTCTTTAATTTTAAATCGAGGAGAAAAAGTAACAGAAGTACTTATCGATTCTTTAAAAATGAAACCTCAAGACCACAACATTGTTGATCAATATGAAGAGTATATTCTTAACGAAGAAGAGAACGAAGAAGAATAATTTAACCCAATTATACTTTTAAACAAAAAAAGTAACCAATAAACAGTTTAGACTTATTTCGATTGTACTCTAAGCATTATCTCAGTACTAATCTGAAATTACACCTAACCCTTGAAAAAATATTTTTTAAAAATTTCAAAAAGCTAATTACATTGAACATACTTTAAGTATATTTGTCTTAAACAAATAATAAAATGGCTTTAAAACAATCATTTCAACATAAATTACTTCAAAAATTATCTCCTCAACAAATTCAATTAATGAAATTGTTGCAAGTACCTACCGTGGAATTAGAACAACGAATAAAGCAAGAAATTGTTGAAAATCCAGCATTAGACGAAGGAGCTGAAGAAATAAACGACGACGATTTAAACAATACTGAAGAAGCGGATTACAGCACCGAAGATTTAGATGACTCAAGAGATGATTTTGACATTAACGACTACTTGGATAGTGACATACCTTCTTACAAAACAGCTGTAAACAATTACGGAGCAGAAGAAGATGAAAAAGCCATTCCATTGTCAGGAGGAGCTACTTTTCAAGAATTATTAGAAGAACAAATAGAATTACGAATAAAAAACGACAAAGATTTAGACATAGCCTATCAAATCATTGGAAACTTAGACGACGCAGGATATTTAAGAAGAGAAATATTTAGTATTGTCGATGACTTAGCATTTAGCCAAAACATAATTGTAACAGAAGAAGAAGTAGAAAATGTTTTAAAACAAGTACAAGACTTAGAACCCTCAGGCGTTGGAGCTAGAAACTTGCAAGAATGTCTTTTAATTCAATTAAGAAAAAAGAAAAAAACAGTAGAAATTAAAACAGCTGAAGAAATTTTAGAAAACTACTTCGAAGAATTTACAAAAAAACATTATAAAAAAATTATAAAAAAGCTATCTATTTCTGAAGAAGATTTAAAAGATGCCATTTCTGAAATCACAAAACTAAATCCTAAACCTGGTAATTCGGTTAGAGAAACAAGCAAAAGTGTTCAGCATATTATTCCCGATTTTATCTTAACAGAAGAAAACGGAGAACTAGACCTTAATTTAAATTCTAGAAACGCACCCCAGTTAAGAGTCAGCCGTCAATACGCCGACATGCTAAAAGGTTATTCCGACAGTAAAAGAACAAAAAAAGACAAAGAAGCTATTCAATTTGTTCGTCAAAAAATAGACGCAGCCAAATGGTTTATCGATGCCATAAAACAACGTCAGCACACGTTACTTTACACCATGAACGCTATTATGGAATATCAAAAAGATTTTTTTCTAACAGGCGATGAAACCAAATTAAAACCTATGATTCTGAAAGATATTGCAGAAATTATAGACATGGATATTTCAACCGTTTCCAGAGTCGCAAACAGTAAATACATCCAAACCCCTTACGGAACTTATTTATTAAAATACTTTTTTAGCGAATCCCTAACCAACGACAATGGAGAAGAAGTTTCGACCAGAGAAGTAAAAAGAATACTCCAAGACGCAATAGAAGAAGAAAGTAAAAAGAAACCTTTGACAGACGAAAAACTAGCTTTACTTCTAAAAGAAAAAGGATACAAAATAGCCAGAAGAACAGTAGCTAAATACAGAGAACAATTAAACATACCTGTTGCCCGATTAAGAAAAAAACTATAACCTTTAAACTTATTTTTAGGGCGTTTAAACAAGCTGTCCGTTTGTAGTTTTTGTCTTTAACAACAGTACACTAAGCCAAAAAGGAGCTCATAAAATTGCTCTTTTTAGCTAAGTTTTACTAATTTGTTAAAAACAAAAAGCTACCACTTCCATCTCTAACGCAAAACAATTGTCAATTGTCAAAAAAAATTACCAACCTGTAATAACAACCGTGCTTGACCGATTATAAGGCTTACCATTACTCCAATTGGGATGTTGCACATTAAGAAACATTGTCTTATTATCTTTTGTAAAAATAGCTCCTGTAAACTCGGCTCCCATGGGGGTAATCGCAAAACGAGCTAAATCATCTACCTTAGGATTTCCAATACTTAAATCTAAAAAATACAACTCATTGTACCATTGGTTTTTCATTTCTGAATGTTTCGGCACTCTCCCTTTATTGTTCCTATTTATATCCTCACAAATGACAAGATAATCTTTCCCTTTTTGAGTTGTAATAGTTATACAATCAGGATTAGAAAAAACAGTTTTACCATCAGAACTAACTCCTCCTTCCAATAAAACACTCATCTTATTTGTTTGTGTATTAAAAACTAAAACACGACCATAAACATCTTCATAAATATTTCCCCCCACATTCAAATTATCTCGATAATGCTTCGCAGGAACAGCTCCTTTTTTTATTGGCTTTGTCCAATCAGTATGATCGTGACCTGTTTCTGCTATATAAATTAAATCACCCTTTCTTACCATCCATTCATGACGCATAAATACACTCGCTCCTCGCTCTATTGCAATTTCTCTAATTCTCACAAGGGAAGCCATATCTCTCGGCAAAGTAATCCAACTTCCTGACTCACCATCAACACTCTGTTTGTAAGCATACAACTGCCCCTTCGAATAGTCATCGATAGAATCAGCTATAAATTTAAACCAAACTCCAGGTTCTTTATCGTCCGAAAGATAAACCGTTTTTCTATCATCCATAAACTCTAAATCTTCATGAAAATAACATCCCATTGCATACATTTTTTGAGTTGCTTTTCTAGTCTTAGGATCCACTTCAACCACATAACCAATATTTTCATAAAACTTTAAATCTCCAACATCTGTAGTATCTAAATGACCTTTTCCATTCCTATAAAAATAGGTATTTGTTTTTCCTTGATGCTCTTCACAAGTATAAATCATTCCATTAGGAGCAACAGAACCTCCACAATTCCTATCTGTACCTCTTACACCAGAAAAATCGACATGGTAATAAGGAGAAGTAACTTCCCACTTCCCATTTTGAGATTGCACATCAAACATTGTAGCTCCCCCTCCATCTCCTAAAATAGCATTACTAGACTTCAATTCGTGACTTACAAATAAAGTTCCACGAGTATCTGAAATCGGTAAATAAGCCAACATATCATGATTCCCTTTAGCTGGAGCAAAAACAGAATCATTAACAACTACCCTGTCTTTTTCTTTAAAAATAATTTCAGCTTTAAAACCTTCGGGAAGGAGCAATGTTTTGTTTTTAAAATTGGTATCCAAACTAACAAAAACAGAATCTATTGGAAATTGCATCACTTCTTTCACTACATCTTTATATTCTTTCTTCTTATTATCATTAATTTGAACAGTAGCTTTTTCAATTTGAACAACAGACCTATCAATTTGAGCATCACTAGAACAAGACAAAAACAGACTAAAAACACCAGTTATAATAAAAAATTTCATAATCATTTAATTTATTTTCAAAGGTAATCAATCAAAAGAAAAAAGTATCATTAAAAAATGCTATTCATATAAAGTAAGCAGAGTTTCTCAAATTCACCAGCACTATCGTTTTAAAATAGAAAAGCACTCAATCACAAAACATTGCACATCTAAGCTTGTAAAAAAACATGAAAAGCTATTTATACAAGAGTGATTCGCATAGCATTAGATTTTACGAAACAGCTATTGGATTTCTTAATATTTAACACTAACTTTGTGTAAATAGATTCAACTTAATTCTTTTTTACAAATATTGTTAATGTTATTGATAATTAAAACAAATAAAAGCGATTGAGATTGAGTGTATAAATATCTAAAACTATAAAATAATAATATGTTAGACGTAATGAACGAAACTTCAGAAATCCAAAAAGTACTAACTACTTTAGGAGTAAAAGAACACAACACAGGCGCTGCTGTAGGAAACAATTGGATAACTACAAAAGGAGAAAAAATAGACTCCTATTCGCCAGTTGATGGTAATTTAATTGCAAGCGTTTCTGCTGCAACAACCGAAGACTATGAAGCTTGTATTGTAGAAGCTCAAGAAGCATTTAAATCATGGAAAAACGTACCCGCTCCAAGAAGAGGAGAAATAGTACGTCAATTTGGTGAAGAATTACGAAAAGTAAAAGACGAACTAGGAGCTTTAGTTTCTTACGAAATGGGAAAATCATTACAAGAAGGACTTGGAGAAGTTCAAGAAATGATTGATATATGTGATTTTGCTGTTGGATTATCTCGTCAATTGAACGGAGTAACATTACACTCTGAACGTCCACAACACAGAATGTACGACCAATATCATCCAATTGGAATTGTAGGTATTATATCTGCTTTTAATTTTCCAGTTGCTGTTTGGAGTTGGAATACTGCACTAGCTTGGATAGCTGGAGATGTTTGTATTTGGAAACCTTCAGAAAAAGCTCCTTTATGTGGAATAGCTTGTCAAAACATTATTAACAAGGTAATAGCAAACAATGAAGACGTTCCTGATGGAATTTCTTGCCTAGTAATTGGAGATGCCGAAATAGGTAAAGAAATGGCTAACGACAAACGTGTACCTTTAGTTTCAGCTACTGGTTCTACTCGTATGGGAAAATCTGTTAGTACTGCAGTTGCCTCTCGCTTAGGAACATCATTATTAGAACTAGGAGGAAACAACGCTGTAATTATTACTCCAAGTGCTGATTTAAAAATGGTATTACCAGCACTAGTATTTGGAGCTGTTGGAACAACAGGGCAAAGATGTACCTCTACAAGAAGACTAATTATACACGAATCTATTTTTGATGAAGTAAAAGAAGTTTTAAAAAGTGCTTATGGTCAATTAAAAATAGGTAGCTCACTAGATGAATCAAATCATGTAGGTCCACTTATTGATAAAGCCGCAGTAAAAATGTATTTTGATGCTATAAAAGCTGTAAAAGCTGAAGGAGCTGAAATGCTTGTAGAAGGACAACAATTGAGTGGAGAAGGATACGAAAGCGGTTGCTACGTAGAACCTTCTATTGCTATTGTTGAGAACTCATATAAAATGGTTCAATCAGAAACTTTTGCTCCGTTATTGTACATTATGAAATATAGTGGAGAAGTAGAAAATGCTATTGCAATGCAAAATGATGTTCCTCAAGGTTTATCATCAGCAATTATGACAATGAACATGAGAGAGCAAGAAGAATTTTTATCTCAAATAGGTTCTGATTGTGGAATTGCAAATGTAAATATAGGTACTTCTGGTGCTGAAATTGGAGGAGCATTTGGAGGAGAAAAAGAAACTGGAGGAGGAAGAGAATCTGGTTCTGACGCTTGGAAAGTTTACATGAGAAGACAAACAAATACAATAAACTGGGGTAAAAGTTTACCATTAGCTCAAGGTATTAAATTTGATTTATAATAACTATAAACTATAATAAAAAAGGCTGTTAATAAGAATATTAACAGCCTTTTTTTGTTAATTTTAAAATTGAATGATTACCTATTTCTCTTGACAGCAATAAAAACCACTTCTCAATACTTTTTCTTATCAACTCAATTCTAAATCTATTTGTTTTTTTACTAAATCAACGTGTTTAACTAAAACATTAACAATTTGACCTAGGTGATATTTGTTTTTAGATTGGTTCGAAATTAATTGTTTTGTTTTGTACTCATAAAAATACGACCCATCTTCAATAGTTCTTACATGAACTAGTCCTTCACATTTATTATCTTCCATTTCCACAAAAATTCCCCAATCGGTTACGCCTGTTATTTTTCCAGAAAAGGTTTCCCCTACCTTATCGCTCATATACTTCACTTGCATATATTTAGTCGAAGCTCTTTCTGCACTAGTTGCTTCCTTTTCTGTCGCCGAAATATGTTTTGCCATATCTTCTAAACCATTAGAAACAAACTTTTTATCTGTTAATTTAGCTTGTAATATTCTATGAACCAACAAATCGGCATATCTCCTAATTGGAGAGGTAAAGTGCGTATAGTACTTAAAAGCCAATCCATAATGACCTATATTATCTGTTGTATAAATAGCTTTAGACATAGAACGAATTACCATTGGACCTATAATATGTAATTCATCTGCTTTTTTAGCTTGTATCATCACTTTATTTAAAGCATAAGATATCGGTTTGTTTTTGACTTCTTTTATTTCGTATCCAAATTCTTTTAAAAAAATCTTTAAATCTGCTATTTTTTCAGGATTTGGTTCGTCGTGCACCCTATAAATTAAAGGTAAAACAGTTTTATTTTGTTTTGGTTCTCCTATAAAAGCGGCTACTCTTCTATTTGCCAAAAGCATGTATTCTTCAATTAGTTTATTTGCATCTTTCGATACTTTCAATACAATTCCCAAAGGATTTCCGTCTTTATCTAATCTAAATCTAACCTCTTGACTCTCTATATTTAACGCCCCTGACTCCAATCTCTTTTCTCTCAAAATTTTAGCCAAACGATCCATTTCTAAAATAATAGGACTATACGTTTCATCAACTACTCTTTTTTCTATTATCTCTTGAGCTTCTTCGTAAGCAAATCTTTTATCCGAATAGATTATCGTTTTACCAAACCATTCTTTTTTAATTTCACCATTTTTATCTATTTCAAAAACAGCAGAGAACGTCAATTTAGTTTCATTAGGTCTTAAAGAACATAATTTATTTGATAAAATCTCTGGTAACATTGGAATAACTCTATCTACTAAATAAACAGAGTTTCCCCTATTGTAAGCTTCCTGACCTAATATTGTATTGGGTGTTACATAATGACTAACATCTGCAATATGCACCCCTACTTCAATATTTCCATTTTCTAATTCTTTGTAAGAAAGCGCATCATCAAAATCTTTTGCATCAACAGGATCTATTGTAAATGTCAAGACATCTCTAAAATCTCTTCTATTCTTAACCTCATCATCATAATTAGCTTCCTTAATTTCTTCTGAAGCCTTTGTTACTGATTTTGGAAAAGTATATGGGAATCCAAATTCAGCTAATATAGAATTCATTTCTACGTCTATTGTCCCTGGCATTCCTAACCTATCGACTACTGCTCCCAACGGACTTTTAGTTTTTCCAGGCCAACTAAGAAATTTAACCTTAACTTTCTCTCCATCTTTTGCTCCGTGTAAATGTTTTTTATCTATAAAAAAATCAACAGGCATATTTTTATCATCTGGTCTCACAAAAACAGCCCTTGGCGAAACATCAATTGTTCCTACAAATTCAGTTCTAGCTCTTTCTATGACTTCAATAACGGTTCCTTCCTTCTTTCCTTTTCGTTCTGAAACAGAAATACGAACTTTATCTTTTTGCAAAGCCTTTCCTGTATTTGAAGAATGGATATAGATGTCATCGTCTAATCCTTCTACCATTAAATAACCTGCTCCACGAGCATTAAAATCTATAATTCCGATTAATTCTTCTTTACTTTTTATTGTGTTGTTACTCTTATATTTCCCATTTCCTACATGCTTTATCCAATCGCTTGTCTCTAAGTCCAATAATATAGAGTTCATTAGTTTTCTTTCATTACCAGAAGCTAATCCTAGTTCTTTCGACATACTTTTATAAGTATATGTTTTATCTGGATTCGTATCAAAAACTTTAATTGTTTTTTGTGTCAATTTCTTTTTTAGGGTCGATTTTGTTTTTCTTTTTTTCTTTTTATGCATAATTTTTAATTATCTACAAGACTTATTGTTTATTGAAATTGCTTGTAGGTTACCATTTTTAGTTTAGTAAATGGAATACTCATCTCCTCTATTAAGATGTTATAATCTTGCAAAATAATTGGAAAGATGTAGAGGGATTTTTTATTTTTCATTCTTAATTAGAAAAATAATTTTTACCAAAGATACTGTTATTCTTTCAGTTATCTATTAATTATTTATTATTTTTTCTTTT
>CAMZKF010000017.1 GCA_947311095.1 uncultured Flavobacteriales bacterium | reverse complement strand
TGTTGCAGGACTCCAAGTATAACTATCACCTCCAGTTGCATTCAAAGTATGAGTAGGTGTAGTACAATCATTCGTAACATCTAAACCTGCGTTAATTGTTGGAGGAGCTACATCGACAAAGACCGTTACGCTTTCCGTTTCCGTACACCCATCTATTCCTATTATTGTTAACTGATAAGTTGTTGTACTTGTTGGTGTTGCAATAGGATTAGCTATTGATGCGTCACTTAATCCTGTTGCTGGCAACCAAGAATATTGATTTCCTCCAGAACCATTTAAAGTGGTATTGGTTATGTTACAATCTATCGTCACATCATTTCCTGCACTAATATTACACTGGCTACTCCCCCATTTAGCGAACAAAATGAACAAGACAATAAATACATATTTTAGCCAATTATTAATCATAAAAATTCTAATACCTTTATCTTTTAAATTTATAGACCATTACATGTCCTCTTTCTTGTATAACTTCTGTACTATTTTCATAAGAATAACTCAAATTCCAAATGTACGCCCCATCTTTAACCTTAGTACCTTTATAAGTTCCGTCCCACATATGGTCTAATTCTGAGGTTTTAAAAATCAATGTTCCCCACTCATCAAAAATAATAAACTCATAATTCAGAGTAGAAATGGCTCTCGTATAAGGTCCGAAAAAATCATTTACGCCGTCATCATTAGGAGTAAATGTATTAGGAACAAACAGGTTTGCTCGTTTATAGACCAACTGTGTTTTAGTAATCGAATCTCTGCACGTAAACTTATTTTCTACCCATTGCGTTAGAATGTAATCTCCAAAATCATTATAAAAATAAAGCGGATTTTCTTGTCCCACTAACGTATCTCCATTTCCCATACTATATTGAAAAAAAGTAACATCTGAAGACGATAGATTATTAATTTCCGAACGTTGTAATTCAATTAAAGAATCTGTTTCATACAACAATTCAAAATCGGCAATAGGAGAAGGATTAACTGTAATTAAAGGATTACCAACCAAACTATCTTTACACCCATTTGAAGCCGTAACAATAAACCTAACATTATAATCTCCTGCTTGATTGATACAAAGATTTAACAAACTATCATAATAAACTACATCGTCTATTTCCCAATAATTAACTAATCCATCGCCTTCTGGAGCTGTAGAAAAACTTGTAACTTTAAAACATTTATTGTCACATTGCTGTGTGTCATAACTTGCTATTGCGACAGGTTTAGGCATATTATGAATAACTACCGTATCGGTATCTGATGGGCAAATTCCATTACTCACAGTCCATAGCAAAGCATAATCTCCTACAACATAATTATCAGACATTGTATTATTTAATGTATTATCTCTAAATGTTGCTATACTTGGGTAATTATAATTTGGATCTAATAACCATTTTCCCAAAGCTGTACCTACATCCCCTTCTCCATTTAAAAGAACAGTATCTAAATCGCAAAGGTATTGGTCAAATCCAGCATTTGCATTAGGCATATCATAGGTCGTAACTTTTACGGTATCTGCCACAATTGGACAAGAGCCATTAGAAACTGTCCAAATCAATTGATACGTTCCTTCTTCGTAATTGTGACTATTTGTAATGTTTAAAGTATCATCATCAAAACTAATTGTCGTTTGATTATTAAATGCTTCATCTTGACTCCAAACCCCGTGAGAAGTTCCAATTGGATCGACACTATTGAGGAAGGTTGAATCCAAATCGCACAGCGCTATATCTTCTCCTGCAGAAGCAAAAGGAGAATCAAACACCGCTATAATTACAGTATCTGAAATGGGAAAACAATTTCCATTACTAACTTTCCATGTGAATTTATAGATACCTTCTACATATCCACTAGTATTCGTGTTAGGATCTAATACATCATCAATAGTTATGAGACTAGGGTTTGTCCAATTATTAGGTATTTCCCAAACACCAGACGAAAGACCTGTTGTTGGACTAGCGGCAAGATTTACAGAATAAACAGCACAAAGACTATCGTTTTCTCCAGCATTAGCAATTGGTTTATCATAAGTCAATATATTTACAGTATCGGTTACTTCTGCACAATTCCCATTAGAAACCGTCCACACGAATTGATATTCACCTTCTAATAAATGAGTTACTCCAGCGTTAAATGTATTTTCATTTACAATTATAGGAAGGTTTGTATTCAAAAAAGAAAAATCTAAAGACCAGACTCCTGTTGAAGTTCCTACAGGATCATTTCCATTTAAAAAAGAAAGCGTATCTAAAAATAAAGAATCTTCACCACAAATAGAGTTATCAAGATTAGCATTCGCTATGGGAGTATCATAAACATAAATAGCTACAGTATCAATAGAATCATTACAACTTCCATTTGAAACTGTCCAAATAAAATCATACCTTCCTTCTATTAAATTGGAAACTCCTGAAACTGGGGATATAGGATTAGAAAAAGTTACTATTGTTGGATTTCCTAAAGCTTCAGACCATACCGCTGTAGAAGTTCCCAAAGGAGCTACCGCAGCTAGATTTGTAGTGTAAATATTACACAAACTATCATCATCTCCTGCATTGGCAACAGGCTGATCAAAAACACTAATTTCTAACGTATCTTGAGCCGCGGTACAAGAACCGTTCGCTACTTTCCAGATAAAATGATAAACCCCTTCTTGTAACCCTGACACCGATGATGAAGGGCTTGCTAGGTCTCCAAATACAACAGCCCCTGGGTTAGGATTAGCAAAACTGGTTTGAAGTAACCATGTACCTGTTGCTGTTCCTGCGGGAGTATTAGCATCAAAAACAGTCGAATAAGATTCACAAAGACTATCATCTATTCCTGCTGAAGAAACAGGAGCATCATAAACTTTGATTAGAACAGAATCGTTTACCGCAGGGCAAATTCCATTATCTATTTCAAAATAAAGCTTATATATTCCCTCTTGTAAATCACTTACACTTGGATTTGGAATTGACGGATCTGAAATTGTAACAACTGTTGGATTAGTATTACTAGCAGTCCAGTTATATTGGTCGATTGGTAAAGCAGTTGTGACATCTGGGTTTAAAACCGTGGTGTAATTATTACACAATAAAATATCATCTCCAGCCAATGGTAAAGGAGTTGGATTGGTTATAATAACAGTTGTACTTGCCGTAGATTCGCACCCATTAGAAGCAGTTACGGTAACGGTATATGTTGTTGTTGATGGAGGTCGAGCAATTGGATTAGAAATGCTAGTACTTGAAATTGCAAAATCTGGACTCCAAGAATAAGTTCCTCCTCCAGAAGCAGTTAAGTGAGCATCGGGAGTCGCACAACTCGTTGAAATATCGGGACCCGCAGTAGCCGTAGGCAAATCTTTATCTACGGTCACGGTTATTTCATCTGTATTGGTACAGCCATTTGTTCCAATTCCTGTAACGGTATGTGTAACCGTAGATGTCGCTGATGTTGTTGGATTACCAACAGTAGTACTACTCAAACCAGTAGAAGGTGTCCAAGAATAAGTATCTGCACCTGTTGCATTTAACTGCATTGTTTCATTATTGCAATCAAGCGTTACGTCTGCTCCAGCATTTACTGTTGGAGGCGTTTTATCTACGGTAACTTCTACGGTATCTTTATCTTGACATCCATTAGCGTCGGTTATGGTTACAATATATTCCGTAGATAACGCTGGGTTGGCTAATGGAGATTGACTCGAAGCATTATCTAAACCTAGCGAAGGTGTCCAATCGTAAGTAAATCCAGGTGTTCCTCCTGCGATTACCGCTCCTATTGTATTACTCGGAGTTGTACAATCGTTGGTGACATCTAAACTTGCTGTAACGGTAGGGTATAAATTCGTTAAATTCAGAATTAAATTATCAAAATAATAGTAATTATAGCATAAACCTCCTGTACATAAACCTGAATTATTTGCAGCATTACTACAATCCGAACCAAAAGTAATCCCTTGAATATTTGTTGTAGGCGTGAATTCTACCGAAGCTGTAGTCCAACTTCCAGCCGACAAAGAAACAGTAACACTAGCTAGAACTTGCCAACCATTTGAAGCACTAGGACAGCCACTTCCTGTATAACTTGTGATGGGACAAGAATTTGTCCCGTATAGCACCATGGTGTATGATAAATCACTCGTCATACCATTAAAACTACTTGTTGTACTGCCATTTGCTGGTGCTATATCAAATTGAAAAGTATAAGACATTCCAGCTATTAAATTTGAAGAAAGGCATGAACTCGCATATTGTTTTTGTCCTGTAGATTGATTAGCTAACCCCAAATAACCTGTTCCCGTTGATGAAACTGGAGGAGCTTCGTAAGTTGCTCCAATATTTTGAAAACTACAATTGTAATAATCTGCAACAAAATCAGAGGTTGCGAGCCAAGAAGTTGCATTTGTAATTTGACGATTAGCATTAGGACAACTACTATAATTTTCTAACCCTGCATTGGGTATTAACGAAGGTATAGCGCACTGAGCCAATACCTCACCTCCAAAAAACAAAGTGATTATTATTATAATGTGATTTCTTATTGCTCTAGCCATTAATTTCTTACTATACTTTCAATGTAAATTTAAGTAAAATAATTTTACTTATCATTATATTTTTTTTAACATTTAATTAAGTTATCAAATAGACGTTTAAATTAAAAAAGGTTGCTTTATTTTTTCATTTAATTAACAGAAGAGACAAATAAATGCTATTTGGTTTCGGTATAATATTTTTACATTTGCCTAAACCTATACAAATTTAGGTTAACCTAAAACAAAACAAATGCTTTTTTACATCACTAACATTAAACAATTAAACGGAATTTTACCTCAAGACACTTCTTTTTTAAAAGGAGAAGAAATGAACACCATTACTCATATAAAAGATGCTTTTTTATGCCTAAAAGATGATTTGATTTATAGTTTTGGTACAATGTCTGAAATACCTACAATAAAAAAAGGAGATGTTGTGATTGACGCTTCTAATAAAATGGTTTTCCCTAGCTGGTGCGACTCTCACACTCATTTAGTTTTTGCAGCGCCTAGGCAAGAAGAATTTGTAGATAGAATAAACGGACTTTCTTATGAAGAAATTGCCCTAAAAGGGGGGGGGATATTAAACTCTGCAAAAAAACTAGCCGAAACCAGTGAAGACAAACTATTTAACGACGCTCTTATTCGATTAAAAGAAATAGAGCAATTGGGAACAGGAGCGGTAGAAATAAAAAGCGGATATGGACTAAGTCTCGAAGCCGAAATTAAAATGTTGAAAGTAATTCAACGCCTAAAATCAGCTTCTAACTTACTTATTAAAACTACATTTTTAGGTGCTCATGCAATTCCAGAAAAATTTAAAACAGACAGAACTACTTACATCAATTTAATTATTGAAGAAATGTTACCCTTAATTAAAAAAAATAACCTCGCTGATTTTATAGATGTTTTTTGTGAAACAAATTATTTTACACCTCAAGAAACAACTCAAATACTAGAAGCAGGAGCAAAAATTGGACTTAAACCTAAAATTCATGTTAATCAATTTACATCTATTGGAGGCATACAAACAGGACTTAAAAACAATGCACTATCGGTCGATCATTTGGAAGTAATGACAGACAAAGACATTCTTGACATAGCTAAAAGTAAAACCATGGCTACTTTATTACCTTCCTGTTCTTTCTTTTTAAGTATTCCCTATGCTCCTGCAAAAAAATTAATCAATAAAAACTTACCCATTGCTTTAGCTAGTGATTACAACCCTGGCTCAACTCCTTCTGGAAACATGAATTTTGTAATTTCTTTAGCTTGTATAAAAATGAGGTTAACGCCCGAACAAGCGATTAACGCAGGAACAATAAACGGCGCTTACGCAATGGAACTAAGCGACAAAGTTGGCTCAATAACCGTTGGCAAAAAAGCCAATCTATTCATCACTAAACCTATCAATTCTATAGCGATGCTTCCTTATTCGTTTGGAAACAACCAAATAGAGACAGTTATTTTAAATGGCAAAATATCATAATCATAAAAAAAGCGTTTAATAAATTAAACGCTTTTTTTTATGATTATCAATTTTAGGATAAACAAAAACAAACTATTGAATACTCAATTTTTTATCTAAATCATCTAAATAGACTTTAAATTTTTTGTCCGTTTCAGAAAGATTATTTACCGTTCTACAAGCATGTAAGACCGTTGCATGATCTTTTCCTCCGCAATGCATTCCTATGTTTGCTAATGATGATTTTGTCATTTTTTTAGAAAAGAACATTGCTATTTGCCTCGCTTGAACAACTTCTCTTTTTCTAGTTTTAGATTTCATCAATTCTATTGGCAAATCAAAGTAATCGCATACTACTTTCTGAATATACTCTATACTAACCTCACGTGCTGTATTTTTAACAAATTTATCAATCATCTGTTTTGCTAAATCAAGTGTTATTGATTTTTTATTCAACGATGATTGAGCTATCAAAGAGATTAAAGCTCCCTCTAATTCTCTCACATTACTAGAAATACTATACGCTAAGTACTCTACTACTTCTTTTGGAAGTTCAATACCATCGGCATACATTTTTTTATTTAATATATTAATTCTAGTTTCTAAATCTGGAACTTGCAAATCAGCAGAAAGTCCCCATTTGAAACGAGAAAGTAAACGTTGCTCCATTCCCTGTAATTCAACAGGAGCCTTGTCCGATGTTAGTATTATTTGCTTACCTGTTTGATGTAAGTGATTAAATATATGAAAGAAAACATCTTGTGTTTTTTCTTTACCTGAGAAAAACTGCACATCATCAATAATTAATACATCTACCATTTGAT
>CAMZKF010000016.1 GCA_947311095.1 uncultured Flavobacteriales bacterium | reverse complement strand
TTTCTAATATCGAAAAAACTGTTCAGTCTATTCGAGCGGCAGTAGAAGAAGCGGAGTCTAAATCTGGAATTGATATCAATGTAGTAAACGTAGGTATTGCAGGTCAGCATATTAAAAGTTTACAACATCGAGGAATGATTACTAGAGATAGTAGCGATAGCGAAATTAGTCAAAACGACATCAACGCACTTATCGAAGATATGTACAAGCTTGTAATGTTGCCTGGAGAAGAAATTATTCATGTTTTACCTCAAGAATATATTATCGATAGACAATCAGGTATTAAAGATCCTGTGGGAATGGCAGGGGTGCAATTGGAAGCTAATTTTCATATTATTACAGGTCAAATAGCAGCAGCTAAAAATATTTATAAATGTGTAGCAAAAGCAGGTTTAGATGTAGCTGAACTTATTTTAGAGCCTTTAGCTTCGGCTTCAGCTGTCTTAAGTGATGAAGAAAAAGAAGCAGGTGTGGTTTTGGTCGATATAGGTGGTGGGACTACCGATGTCGCTATTTTTCACGATGGTATTATTAGGCATACAGCTGTTATTCCTTTTGGAGGGAATGTAATTACCGAAGACATTAAAGAAGGGTGTACTATTATGCATCGTCAAGCGGAATTAATGAAAACTAAATTTGGAACAGCTTTTCCTCATAGTAGTCAAGAAAATGAAATTGTTTGTATTCCAGGGCTTAGAGGTAGAGATCCTAAAGAAATTTCGATTAAGAATTTGTCGCATATTATCAATGCTCGTATTACAGAAATGTTAGAGCACGTTTATTATGAAATCAAAAATTCTGGATATGAGAAAAAATTAATTGGAGGAATTGTAATAACTGGAGGTGGTTCTCAGTTGAAACATATTACCCAATTGTCGGAGTATATTACAGGAATGGACTCTAGAATCGGTTACCCAAGTGAACATTTAAGTACAAATTCTAATGTAAATGTAGCGAGTCCTTTATTTGCTACAGGTGTTGGTTTGGTAGCTCAAGGTTTTGAGAATTTTGAAAAATATCAAGCAACTCAAGAAGTGCATACAAGAACGCATTCAGACAAAACACAAGGAAGTTTCTTTAAGAAGGTGTTAAACTTTTTTGAAGACAATATAGATTAAATATATAAATATAGAATAAACTGACTCTTGCGAATTGGTCAGTTATAATAAAAAAAACAAGAGCAATATGATGAAATTCGATTTACCAAAAGAGCAATCTTCTATCATTAAAGTGATAGGAGTTGGAGGTGGTGGAAGTAACGCTGTTAATCACATGTTTAGGCAAGGGATTAAAGGAGTGGACTTTTTAGTTTGTAATACCGATCACCAAGCGTTAGACATTAGCCCTGTGCCAATCAAGGTTCAGTTAGGGGCTAGTTTAACAGAGGGGAGAGGTGCTGGTTCTATTCCCGATGTAGGAATGAATGCTGCAATAGAAAATTTAGAAGAAATAAAAGAAATTCTAGGCAATAATACCAAAATGGTGTTTGTTACCGCTGGAATGGGAGGTGGAACTGGTACTGGTGCTGCTCCCGTTATAGCTAAATTGGCTAAAGAAATGGGGATTCTTACAGTTGGAATTGTTACTGTTCCATTTATGTTTGAAGGACGTAAAAGAAGAACCCAAGCCGAAGATGGTGTAGAAAGAATGAGAGCTGCTGTTGATACATTGTTAATTATTAATAATGATAAGTTAAGAGAAATGTTTGGTAATTTAACATTGGCAAATGCCTTTGAAAACGCAGATGATGTTCTTGCTACCGCAGCTAAAGGTATAGCCGAAGTTATTTCAGTTACAGGTCAAATAAATGTCGATTTTAACGACGTTAGCACGGTGATGAAAGATAGTGGCGTTGCCATTATGGGGTCTGCTCAAGCAGAAGGAGAGAATAGAGCAATGACTGCTGTGTCTAAAGCGTTGGCTTCACCTTTATTGAACGATAATGATATTAAAGGAGCTAAATATGTACTCCTAAATATTACTTACGGAGAGAAAGAAGTCTTGATGGATGAAATTATGGAAATTACGGATTATATCCAAGATGAAGCGGGTAGTACTGCTGACGTAATTTGGGGGCATGCTAAAGATGATGAATTGGGAGATAAATTAAGTGTGACAATTATTGCTACTGGGTTTAATATTTCTCCCGATACTGGATTGCCTCAAAAACAACCAGAAAAAGTAAGGATGAATTTGGAGGAAGAGCGTCCTGCTGTTGTAGCAACGCCAATTCAAAACCCTATTCAATCTCCAATTTCATCGGTTCAAAACAATCCTGTTGTAAGTAATGAGCCTTATGTTGTAACTAGAGAGTCTGTAGCTAAAGAGCCTATTAATAAAGAAGAAATTTCGAAAGAGAGTAATGAAACTCCTGTTGAAGTACAAAATACAGTAGATTTGTTTTCTAAAATAGAAGAGAAAACTAATGAGGTAGAAATAGAAAATTTAACTTCAGAAATACCTGAAATTAAAGAAGAACCAAAAGCATCTTTTTCTAATGATTTTCAAGAAAGTCAACCGGAACAAGTTACTTCAAATAATTTAGAGGATACTTTCATTGAAACTCCTTCTTTTGAAGATAATTCAGCAGTAAATATGGTTTGGGATTTTAAATCGACTAAAGACAATTCGGTTGTCAATGATGTTGAAACAAAAGAGTCAGAAGAACCAAAAGGAGACGGAAAAGTTCGTTATTTTTTAGATGATGAGTTTGAAGATAATTCTGTGATTGAAAATAATTTTGAGTCAAACTCAATAGAAAATGTAAAGCCTCAAGAAGATGTTGTGAACAATAATGCTCCAACAATTGAAGATAATATTGAGTTAGCGAAACAGCGTATTGAGCGAATTAGACAAAATAGTCAAAAACTAAAAACAGTGAGTGGGCTTTCTGAAATGGAAAATGAACCAGCTTACAAAAGACGTCAAATTCGTTTAGAAGATACACCGCATTCGTCAGAGTCAAATGTATCTAGGTTTACTTTAGGTAGTGCAAACGATGAAAACAGATCGGGATTAAGTGATAATAATTCATTTTTACACGATAACGTAGATTAATAAAAAATATATTGCTCAAAAAAAGCCGTTATTACAATTTGTAATAACGGCTTTTTTACATTTCTTTCTTTTAGCTAAAAAACTGTTAAAAGAATAATTCGGAAAAGTTTTGAACTTTACTGTTTTATCTCAATTTAACGTTAATTATGGTATTTAAATAATCTAAAAG
>CAMZKF010000015.1 GCA_947311095.1 uncultured Flavobacteriales bacterium | reverse complement strand
TGTTACATTAGCATCGGGAACTGCAATTACCCAATTGGGTACAATGTCTTCTGTAGCTTTTAAAAACTTAGCTGCTAATTGATTTAAGACTTGCCCTTTGTAAGGGATTCCTTTGGGTAAAACAACATCAAATGCTGAAATTCGATCACTTACAACCATTACTAATTTTTCATTATTGATATTATAAACGTCTCGGACTTTTCCTTCATATAAATCAATTTGATTGGGAAAATTAAATGCTGTTTTAGTTATTGTTTCCATTTGTAGTTTTTATCTTTTTTTATTTTCTTCAATTTTATCACCTTTTTTAAAAGCTCTAATAATATGTTTTACCAATCGATGCCGTACTACATCTTGTTCGTCGAGTTCTACAATAGCTATACCTTCTACTCCTTTTAATACAGTAACGGCTTTAATTAATCCTGATTTTTGGTTGTGTGGTAAATCTACTTGGGTTGCGTCGCCTGTAATTATAAATTTAGCTGATTTTCCCATTCGAGTTAAGAACATTTTTATTTGATTTTCTGTCGCATTTTGTCCTTCGTCTAAGATTACAAAAGCCTTGTCCAATGTTCGCCCTCTCATATAAGCTAAAGGAGCTATTTGAATAATATTATTTTCGATATAATCTTCTAATTTTTCGGGAGTTATCATATCTCTTAAAGCATCGTACAAAGGTTGAAGATATGGATCTAGTTTGTCTTTTAAATCTCCAGGAAGGAAGCCTAAATTTTCTCCAGCTTCTACGGCCGGTCTGGTCAATATTATTTTTCGAACTTCTTTGTCTTTTAAAGCTCTAACAGCTAAAGCTACGGCAGTGTACGTTTTTCCCGTTCCTGCTGGTCCAATCGCAAACAACATGTCGTTGGTTTTGATTGCTTCTACCATTTTAGCTTGATTTTTTGTTCTAGCTTTGACTTTCAGACCTTTATTACCATAGACAATCACTTCGTCTTCGATGATGTCTCCTTCAAAAACTTTACTTTTAGCATTTAATATATTTTCTATATTGCTTTTGCTAATATTATTATAACGTTCAAAATGGGCAATAATCAACATTAACGTTTCTTCAAAAACGGCAATATCTTTACTATTTCCAAGAACTTTGACTACATGACCTCTAACTATTATTTTTAATTTAGAGAAATGAGCTTGTAGCTGTATCAGTATAGAGTTATTAACTCCAAATATATCGACGGGGTTAATTGCCCCTATTTCTATTATTTTTTCGTGCAAGTTTAGTATAATTTGTTTATTTTTGTAAATCAAATTTAAACATACAGTTTTACTTAAAGAAATTTATAGCCACTTTATTTTTCGATATTTAGTAATTATACCAAACTGTTGAAAAGTTGAAAAGCTAAAAATCAGATGAAAATAATAACATTAACAACCGACATGGGAACTAAAGACTACTATGTAGCTGCTGTAAAAGGAGCTATTATGAGTCAGTTGCCCGAAGTTCAAATTGTTGATATTAGCCATCATATTTCCCCTTTTGATATTGCTCAAGCTTCTTTTGTACTGAAGAACTGTTACCATGATTTTCCGAAAGGTTCAATTCATATTATAGGAATCAATCCTTTTGAAAAAGGAGATATACAACATTTATTGATTGAATATGATGGACATTATTTTATAGGGGCTGATAATGGAGTCTTTTCTTTATTGTTTAATAAAATACCAGACAATATTTTTAAGCTTAACATATATGAAGAAACTGCTATTCAATCGTTTCCTACAAAAAATGTTTTTGCTAAGGCTGCCTGTCATATAGCGAGAGGTGGCACACCTGAAGTTATAGGGACAAAAATAGACAGCATAAAAAACCGTCAATTATTTAGAGCTACTGCCGAAAAAAATGTAATTAAAGGCACTGTTATTTATATCGATTCTTATGGTAATGTAATCACTAATATTGCCCCTAAATTATTTAAAGAAGTTCAGCAGGGTAGAGATTTTAGAATCTATTTGGCACGAGCTGCTTACACTATTTCTAGAATTAATAAAAATTACAATGAAGTTCCAGAAGGCGAAAAAGTAGCTTTATTTAGTAGTTCTGGCTATTTGGAAATAGCAATTAACAAAGGAGTTGAAGGTTCTGGAGGTGGTGCAAATAAATTGTTTGGTCTGAAAATTTCTGATACAATAACAATAGAATTTAAAGAAAAAAAGAACCTTATTGATTCTTTTATGTAATAATTCACCTCCGTCACTACTGTAATTAAAACTTTATATAAAAATACAATATATACTGGTTTTCAAGCTAGTAAACTCAGTCATTATTCAGAAACTCTATTAAATCATTCGCAGATTGCTCTGGAATTTCTTCCATCGCAATATGTCCTACATTTTTATAAATAATGACTTTTGAATTAGCGATATCTTCTCCAAATTTACTTGCATGCCCTACACTTAACCAATTGTCTTTTTCTCCCCACATTATTAAAACAGGAATATTTAATTGATTTAAATTGTGAGTATTCTGAACAAAATGAGAATTTGCTATTTTAACAAAAGCGTCCATATTTCCATCACGATGAAACAAGTCGAAATGACGCTCTACAATTTCTTCGGTAACTTTGCTTTGGTCAAAAAATACTTGCCGAACAAAACGACGAACAACAGCCTTAGGTACATAATTAAATACATTTCTTAACACAGGCGTTTGAGCAATAACAAAAGGTAAAGGAAAATTACGATCATTAATGTAACCTGCTGCATCGATAAGAACTAACTTACTCACTTTATTGGGGTATTTTAAAGCAAACTCCCAAGCCATCCAACCGCCTAAAGAATTTCCAACCACAGCACAATTATCGATAGATAACGTTTCTAAAAACTCTTCAATAAAATCGATATAATTGGCTGTTGTATATTTGTTTTTAGGGTGAGGCCCTGTTAAACCAAGACCAGGTAAATCTAGACGTATTACTTTATAATCCTGTTTTAAAATTGAAGCCCAATCATCATAAGTGTGTAAAGACGAAAATGTCCCGTGTATTAACAAAATAGGTTCTCCTTCTCCTTCAACTCTATAATGAACATTTACACCGTCTATTTCTATAAAGTGAGACTCCTTATTGGTGTATTTTTCAATTAAATTTTCTACCGTCATTTTCTATTTTATTTCCCTAAAACACTCCTTGTTTTGATTAATTTTAGGCTTTATTAATGCTACTAAGTTATAAAATATTTGTTAATTCCAAAAAAAATAATATCTTTATAGTCTGTAATTTATATGTTTAAGGTAAGTCATTCTAAAACTGTCTTATTTTCTACAGGATTAAATTACATTTAAATCTTTATTTTATTCATTTTAAAATAAGTAAAAACAAACTAACACACACTAAACCCTCATTATGAGTTTAAAAAAAATATTATTTATCTTATTTATATTTTCTCTAACTGCCACAAGTTTTGCTCAAGACAGATTACTTGGTAAGTTTGGATTCTCTAAATCTTCTAAAGCGAAAAATCTAGTTTATTTAGAACTTGGAGGAAAAGGATTGTTTTATTCAGTTAATTATGAAAGAGCATTGATTAAATTAAATGATGAACTTTCTATCAATCCTAGTATAGGTTTTTCTATTTGGCCTGGCTTTACTCAAATAAGAAAAAGTAAAGACTATATGGTTCCTCTAGCATTAAACCTTGTTAAAAGTTTTGACGAACATAATGTTTCTTTTGGAGTAGGTTCTACTTACTATAATTATATGGTAAACGATTTAGTTATACACCAAAACAATTTACCTATTCAGCCTTTAGAAACTCGATTAAAAACACTAACTGAATGGTTTGGGCATGCTAATTTAGAATATAGGTATCAAAAAGAAGAAGGAGGATTGATGTTTAAAGCGGGACTTACTTCTTTATTTTTTGCCAAAATGCAGAACTTTAAACAAATGCATCGAGTTGCTCTTAGTGGAAACATAGGGGTTGGCTTTGCTTTTTAAACAATTAAATTACTAAAACACACACAAATGAAAAAAACAATTATTCAAATTTCGACCTTAGCATTTTTAGCTACTGCTATATTCACAGTAGAATCTTGTAGAAAAGAAGATCCCCCTGCAAAAACGATTACACCAATTCAAGGAGAAGATAATAACGGAAACGGAGGTAGTGGAAATGGAAACTCAGGAAACGGAGGTAGTGGAAATAATGGTGGAGGAAATAATGGCGGAGGAGCGACAGTAACAGGCTGTACCGATCAAGACTCTCCTAATTATAATGCCAACGCCAACTCGAATGATAATTCGTGTGTTTATGTTTATGCTACTTCTTACGAAATTTCTTACTACCCAAGTCAAGACAACGGTTCTGATTGGGATTATGGTTTTGGAAATACTAGTAACGCCGATTTAATTTTAAAAATAAAAGAGTCATCTACCTCAAACGCTATATTTGAAGGGGCGGAAATATCGAATCAAGATTCAAGCACTCCTGCGGTATGGCAAGAAGCAGGAACTGTAAAATTAAAAAATATGAATTACGATTGGGAATTAGTTGATTACGATTCTTCTACTCCTGACGATCCTATTTCTAATGGAACATTTAATCCTTTATCGCTATTGAGTTCTACAACAGGAAATGGAACTATTACTACAACCGCAGGAGGAAGCCAATTGGTAATCTCCTACTCTATTCACCAATAAAACATTAGAACATGAACATAAATTATAAAAATTTAATTTCAGCCGTAGCTTTTTCATCAGCACTGTTCGTTTCAACAGGGTGTAAAAAAACATTTCCTCCTTTGCCAGACAAAGTTGAAGATACTACCTTGACTAATCACAATAGAGGCTGTAACGATATAAATTCGCCTTACTATAATTCTAACGACAAAGGAAATGGAGATTGCAAATATGCTTACGTTACTTCTTATGAAATAACTTATTATCCAGATGATAGTTGGGACTATTTTAGTGACGCTGATTTAATTCTTAATATTACAGCTTTGAGTTCCGATGTAAAAGTATTGCAAGGAGCAGAAAAAGGAAACCATAACCCTACTACTCCTGCCATTTGGGACGAAGCTAGAGAGATAAAGTTAGACAATAAAGTTTACCATTGGCAACTTGATGACTATGACGCTGCTGACCCTAATGATTTAATATCGGAAGGAACTTTTAATCCTATTGAAGAGATAAAAAATGGTCAAAATAACGGAACAATAACTATGGCAGCAAGCGGTAGTCAACTTGTTATTCATTACATTATTAAATAATTTATAACATGAAAAAAACGATTTTTAAGAGTTTATTTGTCCTTGGAATTACGAGTGGATTTTTAACTTTAAATTCTTGCTATAAAAAAGAAGACCCTAATTTAGTGAGAGAAGATAAAAAAGGAGGTTGCCATGATTTTGACTCTCCTTTCTACAATCCAGACATAGACTATATTGTTGAAGAAAATTGCAAATATGCTTATACCAAAGCTTATGAAGTAACTTATTATAACAGACAAGAAAATGGAGATGACTGGGACGATTATTGGTGTGTAACACCAAATTATACTCCTGCTGATTTGATTTTAAGAATAAAAGAAATAGATTCAACTGAGTGGTTTTTTGAAAGTACCGTAAACGAAGATCAAGCTTATAATACAAGAACAAAATGGGTCGCTCCTGCTGCTGTAAAATTACACAACACCAATTATGTCTATGAATTAATAGATGAAGATGGCGCTTCTGACTTTACTTGTGATACGGGAAGTGACTTAATTTTTACAACTGTTTTTAACCCTTTTGATCACATAGCCAATCCAGAAGATGGAGTTGCGATTATAAAAAGTAAAGTAGGTCAAGATTCTATTCAGATTAAAATTTATTTTGATTTGAAAAATGAAATATAAAATTTGCATTCATTAAAAGAAAGTCATATAACTTAATGTTTTATGGCTTTCTTTTTTTTATAACGTTTCCTATGTCAATAAATAAAAAAGTATTTAT
>CAMZKF010000014.1 GCA_947311095.1 uncultured Flavobacteriales bacterium | reverse complement strand
TTAGAAAAAAACGGAATAGAAAATACAACAGTAAAAGAATTAATAGCAGTTTTGACAGAGAGTGAAATGGCTCGATTTTCTCCAACCTCACAATCTGGAGCGGAACAAACTTTAAAAAACGCATCGGAAACCATTAATAAAATAGAACAAAATGCTAAAAAATAAATATACCTACCTTTTCTTATTTTTCCTTTCTAGCATAACTAGTTGGGCGATTAATACAAATGAATTATTTGAAGAAGGAAATGCTTATTACAACAGTCAAAACTATAAAGCAGCAGATTCCATCTACAGTATTTTAGATACTTCGGGGTATTATTCTTCCGAGTTGTATTTGAATTTAGGCAATGCAAACTATAAATTAGGAAACATAGCTAAGACCATTTACAATTACGAAAGAGCATTAAAATTAGCCCCAGGAGATGAAGATATTATTCATAATCTAAAAATAGCCAACCAATTATTAGCAGACAAAAACACCGTAAAATCATCTAAAAGAATCGATGATTTAATCTATACGGCAATAAAATCGACTACAAATTTTTGGGCTATTTTATCTATTGTGCTTTTTGTTTTGGGAAGTGTATTAATGTTGCTATTTTTGGTTTTAAAAACAGCAAAACAAAAGAAAACCTCTTTTTATTTAGGAATTGCTTTATACCTATTTGGAACTGTTACTATTTACTTAGCATCGTTGCAATTTCACAAACAAATCAGTATTGAATATGGAATAATTTTCAAACCATTTGTCGAATTAAAAACAGAGCCATCAGAAAACTCAAATGTAGCATTTGTATTGCACGAAGGAACAAAAGTAAAAATAGTAAATCAAAATAGTAAATGGTACGAAATATCATTTAACAATGGGCAAATCGCTTGGGTAGAAAAAAATAAATTAGAGGTATTTTAAGTATCTTTATGATTTGAAGAGTAAATCGTAGCATCCACACCAATGAAATTTAACACCGTATTACACGAACTTAGAAGTGCTAAAAATGTAGGCATGATTGCTCGTTCTCACTTGTCTTTTGGCGGTCAATATTTAATTCTAATTGGCGATAAAAACAAATGGAATTTTAAAGGAGGGACAAGCTCCTATACTCGAAAAATAAACGAAGCAGAAAAGCTATTGTTTTTTAGCGATTTTGATGCTTTTCTAAAGTGGAATACCGATTTTGTAAACATTGCTGTCGAAATTGATACTCACGCTCAATTAAGTTCCGAATATACCTATCCTAAAAATTGCAATATTATATTAGGCAACGAAAGAACAGGTTTAGAAAAGGCGATTATAAAAAAATGTGACCAAATAGTTACCATTCCTCAATTTGGAAACATAGGAAGCCTAAATGTAGCCGTTTCTGCATCTATTGTTTTATACGAATTAAATAAAAATAGGAATGAAGTTTCAAGAATAGAAGGTGCTAAATTTATCTAATGGTTAGGGGAAATTAACATTGAAATACGCTCAATGAATAGTTTTTTCTCATTTCTTTTTTTTTAAAAATAAATCTGTTTATCGAATTTCAAAATCAAGTTGGTATTAGTAGTTTTTCAAACTCATTCTTAAAATCCAAATAAGGATATTCTTTATCAACTTGCTCCATGAAAACTTTCGTTTTTTTTATAAATTTTTGATGACTTTCAGCCTCGAAATTAAACGGTTTATGTTCAACGGCACTCCTTATTTTATTTATTTTTTTTAACAAATTCAATGTTTCATCATTGTAATAAGTCTGTATAAATTTTTCATAAATGTAATCGACCGCTACGTTACTAGGGTGAAGCATATCTTTAGCATAAAAACGATAATCTCTCAATTCGTCCATAACAATTTCATAAGAAGGAAAATAGCTCGCATAATCAAATTCTTCAACCAATTCTTTTACCGACAATTGCAACACCGCTTTGCTCTGATTGTTTTCTACACATCCATCTTTCCAATGGCGAATAGGACTGATTGTAAAAACAATTTTCATGTTTCGATTAGCCTCCTTCAATTTTTTTAATAAACTTCGATAAGTTCCTACAATAGTATTTATGCCCAATAGCTCTTTTGTAAACTTCTTACTAGGTAATTTATGGCAATTAGCAACATACTCACCTGTGTTATTATATCTGTAAACCCAAGCGGTTCCAAGGGTAATAATCAAAATATCAGCATTGTTATAATAAGGCTTAGCTTTTAAGATAGATGCATTTACACCCTCCAAAACCTCTTGCTTTTTCAATTGATTAAACTGGCTATGATGTGCTAAACTCAGCCATTTTTCTCCGTTGTAAATTAGCGAATCTTCCGTCAATAGACTTTGGTCAACACAACTTTCAACAGCCTTAGCAACCGAAATAGGATTAAACAAAATACCATAAGGATTCAGCAAAACATTAAACTTATCTTTTAGCAATCTGTCACCTATGTTATTGGTAAAACACGAACCAATCATGGCTATCTTTTGTCGATGATTTACCTTAAAATCAGCTTTAGGAATAAATATTTCAGTTCTGAAATTCATTTTTTTTTTGTATTAATTAGGGCGTTTAAACAGGCTATCACTTTTAGTTTTTGATTGTAAAACAAGCGTAACTAAGCCCAAAAGGAGCTTCTAAAGTCGCTCTTTTTGGCAAAGTAACGCTAAATTTTACAAACAAAAAGCTAACGCTACTATCCTTAACGCAAACGTTACACTATTCCCAAATAAACCCATTGTTCATTTTCTCTAACAAACATAGAGTTTTCGTGAATAAACTGTATCTTATCTTTGGTTTTAAAATAAGCCTTAAATTCAACCCTTCCTTCTGTATCTTTTTTAGCTCCTTTAAACGTATTGAGAACCTCCAGTTTTATCCATTCAACCGATTTAGCCCATTTTACAATAGCTCTCTTTTCTGACAAAGGTCTAGTAGAAGAATGGTGGCTAGTCATTAAATAATCTCCGTCTGCCAAAGTAAATGCAACATATCTAGAACGCATTAAATCTTCAGCTGTAATAGCCTTGGAAATACCATTGTGAATAGCTCCGCAACAAAATTCATATTTAATTAGACGACCACAAGGGCAAAACTTAGTTTTCATAACCACAAAGTTATATAAATTACAAGAATTATAACTTTCTTATCAAAAGAGAAGATAAATTAATTTATCACTACAAAGCATTAAATTCGTGTAGCCAGATTTGATATATACGAAAATATTCTAGTAGTTGCATTGCTTCTTCACGTTTGCTTATGTTTGCTCCGCAAATAGTATCGTATTTTTGAATGTTAATTTGAGTCAAAGAATCTCGTAATATCATTTCATCTTTATTTAGTAAAAAATTAACCAGCCATTCTTTCTTTCGATAAGCCAACAAATCACTAACATCTGGACCAATATTTTTATATTCCATTGTATGGCACATAGAACATTTCTCATTAAACAAATTAGCCCCTAATTTCATTACAGAGTCATTGATTGGAGCTAGATCTAATTGTTGTATTCCTATTCCTTCGGGGTTTTTAGAGCGTACAATCTCTTTTGGTTTAGGAGAGCTAGAGTTACAGCTTAAAAATAGTACAAAAGATAGGGTTGTAAAAAAATTATTCATTGATTATTCGTTTATAAAACTTACTAAAAGCAATGGGTAAATCTGACGGTTTTGGGAGTATATTATAATTCTGATGACCAAACATTAGAGGTAAATAATATTTTGCTTGAGATTCTATTGCTAGCGCAAAAGTCTTAATGTGTTTTTTATTCAATTCTCTTAACGCTTGTTTTACATCTTCTAAACCATATTTTCCTTCATAGGTATCATAATCGTTTGGTTTGCCATCGGACAACAAAATAATCCATTTCTTTTGTTCTTTTTCTTTTTCTAGAGAACTTCCTGCGTGTCTCAATGCTGTACCTATTCGAGTAAATCCTTCTGCTTCTATCGAACCTATTCTATCTCTTGTTTTTCTCCAGTTTTCTTTAAATCTTTTAACATGGTTGTATGCGCAATGGTTTCTCGTATGGGAAGAAAAAGTATCAATTTGAAAAGAAATATTATATTCTTCTAATATTTCGCCAAACATTAAAACAGCTCTTTTTTCAACATCTAAAATATGCACATTGTTTGTATATCCATCTGCCGACAAGCTAGTATCCATAAGGATGAGAACTGCTAAGTCTTTTTTTCGCTTTCGTTTTGTTAAATAAACTCTTTCAGATGGGGTTCGTTTAGCGTGAATATCAGCATAAGTGTCAATTATAGCGTCTAAATCAATATATTCACCGCTAATTACTTTGTTTACCTTTTCGTATTCGTTGTGAACCCTTGCAAATAGTTGATGCAACTCTCTTTTAGTTTTTATATCTTCTTGTATGGTTTTGTGTGCATAGCCTTCTTTCTTTATTGATAACAATTTAGGGAATACTTTACAAAAATCTCTTTTATATTCTTTTTTCTTATAATTCCATTCATCATAAGCGAGGTAACTATCTTGATTGGACAATTCATCTACCAATATTTCGGCTGAAGAATTAACAAATTCGGCTTTGTAAATGGAGTGCACAGTGTCGTCAGATCTTACCGTATGTTTTAAGTTTAATTCTCTTATTGCATCTTCATCATCTGACAGTGTATCATCTCCATCCATTTCTTTAAACGAACCATTAAACTCTGAAAGTGTATCAACTTTTTCGAATTGATTTTGCAACACACTATCTTCTTCTTGTTTTTTGTCTAGCCCAACTACTGTAACTTGGTCGCTTGGGTTTGCCTCTATTTCTGTTGTAACTTCGTTTTCATCTTTATTTTTATTCCCCTTTTTATCGGGAGAAGAAGTGTTTGCTTTAAACTCTAAAGGGTTTTTCCAAAGCCAACGACCATAAATCCAACTGTAGTCTATTGCTTCTTTCTTATTGTTGTAGTAGATTTCTAATGTTTCTTTAAATTCTATATAAATTTTTTTTGTAGCAGGATATTCTTCAAATAAAAGAGGCAAAACTTCTTTAGAGTATGCTAATGCTTTGTTCTGAGAAACACTTACTTTATGCTCTTCTTTGTCTTCCCAGTTTAACATTAATTGTTGTTGAATGGAGAGGTATAAAACTCTAAATAAATAAAAATTTAAATTCTGTTCTGCGTTGCTAGAAAAAGAAAATGAGACCGGCAAAAAAAACTTTAATCCAGACCAACCTCCTTCTCGTTCAGAAGTTACTATTTCGTTTTGAAAGCCTGTTAATGCTCTCGATAGGATGGTTAATCTAGGCTTTAGAGTTTCCAAAAATACAGTCCCTTTATTGTTTGTACCTTCATTATTTGAGGTTAGGTTTTTATACCAATCGTGAACTCGTTTAAACAATACTTGATCTAATTCCATTTTGTTGTGTTTTTAGAATGTTAAATTACCAAATCCATTTTCTAAATGTGTTTTTTGTTGTCCAGCCCTTGCATTTTCTACCATTTGCTTGGTCATTAATTCTATTTGAGCTTTAGAAGCTTCTATGCTATGTTTTAATATGTACCATTGTACTGTTTCTGTATATCGGGGTGTTGTTAAAGAACCTTTATAGTGGAATAACTCATTGAGCTTATTTTCTATTGCTTCTCCTTCAAACAAACTATTTAAACTGATAGGGTCATCTGGAAAACGCACTAAAACGTCTTCTTCATTATGTTTTAGTTTTCCGTCTTTGTGTTGAGGGAATTTATTGATTACCGCTTCAATAAATGGACTTTTTTTTCCTTCTTTAAATGTAATACCTATTACTAAGTATTTTTGACTTTCCATACCTAGGGAGTCTAATAGGACGCTAACTAAGTGCATTTCCATTGGATTGAGGTCGGAGTCAATACTGTGTTCTGCTGGAGTATGAAAATGAAGTTGTTTAAATATGTAGAGTTTTTCATTAGATTTTACATAGCTATCATCTGTCATTTTTAATTCAATGGTATGTGCTTTTTGTTTTAATGCTGTTAAACGAGGGTTAATATGGAGGTTAATGTGATGTTTTTCGTCTTTAGCTAATGAGCTTTGTAAATTAATAGGAGATTGAACGTGGTCAACTTGTTTATAGCTCAAATCATATATTTTTCTATGCTTATTAGTTGTAGTATCTATTATGCGTTCTTTATTACAAGCTGTAATAAAGACTAAAAAAGTATAGATGTAAATAAATTTCATAAATTAAATACTTAGGCTAATCAAATCTTTTAATGCTTCAACTATGTCTATGTCGTCGGACAATGGTTCGGCAATAGCAACATTACAAGACAATCTAATTGGTAATCCACTTTTTATAAGTATTGCAGCATCGACCAAAAGTCTTGTAGAAACTGTTTCTGCTAATCCTAGTTCTGTTAGGTTTCTAATCTTTCCTCCCAATTTAATTAGTTTTTTGGCAATAGATTCATCAATTCCTGTTTCATTTAATATAATTTCTATTTCGGTTTTGGGCTTAGGGTAATTAAAAGCAAACGAAACAAATCGCTGACGAGTAGAAGGTTTTAATTCCTTAAATCCTTTTTGATACCCTGGATTGTAAGTTGCGATTAACATAAAATCGTCGCTAGCAACAACGGTTTCTCCTGTTTTATCTATAAATAATGTTCTCCTGTGGTCGGTAAGCGAATGCAATGCTACTATAACGTCTGGTCTAGCTTCTGCTACTTCGTCTAAGTATAACAATGCTCCTTCTCTTACTGCTTTTGTCATTGGTCCGTCTATCCAAATGGTTTCTGCTCCTTTTATGATATAACGACCTATTAAATCGGTTGCTGATGTTTCTTCATGACAGGCTACTGTATAAAGCTTTTTCCCCATTTGGTGTGCCATGTACTCTACAAATCTAGATTTACCTGTTCCTGTAGGTCCTTTTAGCAATAGGGGCAGTTTATTTTTAAACACATGGTTAAAAATTTCGACCTCTTGTCCTGTTTCTTTGTAATATGGTTTATTCATTTTTATCTTGTTTTAAGAGGTGTACCTATAATTTTTTTTGCAATAGGGATGGAAACGGCATCCTTTTTATTTTTTTTATAAAAAGATACAGTGTACAGCCCGACCCGACGGTAGGAGGGGATTGCCCAAAATCACTTTACAATTTAGTTTTTATGACTCTCTATTTAGAATTATTCTAATGTTTTTTATTGTTTGAAAAAAAAGGCAGAAAATAGTTAAATTCTCTAGCCTTTTTCTTTTATCCCAATTAAATAATGCAATTTATAAATAGTTTCATTATTCATTTGGTATTACTTAACTCAACTAATCTTTAATTAAAGCTTCATCGGTAGGTTGTCCGTATTGGAAAAAGTTATAAATATAAAGTCCTATACCAATAGAAAAAACAGTAGCACTTAGCACAAGAACTAAAAAGTGGGATTGAATTTCAACTTGAGTTTGCATAAATTCAATACCGATTATTCTTTCCATATAAACTTGTGCTATACCTGCTGCTCCAAATGCTGTGGTCATACCAATCATTCCTACATTGCTAATCCAAAAGGCATATCTTGTAATATTTGTATCGTAGTGTTTACGTCCTGTAAGGTTTGGCATAGCGTAAGCAATCATCGCAAATACAATCATTGCGTAAGCTCCCCAAAAAGCCATGTGTCCGTGCATCGCAGTAACTAAAGTTCCGTGTGTGTATAAATTTACCCCTGGTAAAGTGTGTGCTGCTCCAAGAACTCCTGCTCCAAAAAAAGAGACAACTGCAGCTCCTAAAGTCCATTGTAAAGCTGTTTTGTTTGGGTGTTTTTTTTCTCCTTTTCTATACATATTTATGGCGAATAAAGCCATTCCTAAGAATGCAAAAGGTTCTAATGCTGAGAATATACCTCCAATCCATAACCAATAAGAAGGTACTCCAATATAATAGAAGTGGTGTCCTGTTCCTAAAATTCCTGATAAGAAAGTTAAACCAACAATTACATAAAGCCATTTTTCGATTACCTCTCTATCTACCCCTGTAATTTTGATTAATAAGAATGCTAAAATACCTCCCATTATTAATTCCCAAACTCCTTCTACCCAAAGGTGAACTACGTACCATCTGTAAAAAGAATCTAAGGTATGATTGTCGAACCAAACCATTCCAGGTAAATAAAGCAAAGCCATAAACAATAGCCCCATTGTTAAAACCATTGCTGTTGTTGTTTGTCTTTTTCCTTTAAATAATGTCATTAGAATATTGAACATAAATGCAAGAACATCTACGACTACCAGAAAATCTAATGGGCGTGGAATTTCTAAAAATTTACGTCCTTCCCACCAGTTAAAGTGAAATCCTCCAATAGCGATAACTCCAACAATTAAGAAGGCTACAAGCTGTATAATTGCTAGTTTTGGCGAGTACAATTCGGTTTGGGATTCTTCAGGTATTATGTAGTATGCTGCTCCCATAAAACCAAGAATTAGCCATACGACTAAAAGGTTCGTATGCGTTGCTCTAGCAGTGTTAAAAGGTATGTAATCGTGTAATCCGTCCATTCCCATGTGTGCGAATCCCATTATAAACCCATAGATGATTTGCAATGAGAATAGCATTAAAGCCGATAGAAAGAACCAATAAGCTATTTTTTGTGTTTTAAATTTCATAATAATTATATTGTGATATAAAATATATCTGTTTTATTCTACTTCTGTATCTATTTTTTCTACTTCATAAGCTGGTTTTGCAGGAAACCCATTTGTTTCTATTTCTCCTATCCATGTAAAGAAAGCAACCAAACTATTGGCTTCTTCTTCAGAAAAACCGTAAGCGACCATTTTTCGTCCACTTGTATGTTCTCCCCAAGGAGTTGGAGACATTAGAGCTCCTTTTATATATCCTGCTCCTCGTCGTTCTACAACTTTAGTTAGTTCTGGTGCGTAATAAGCTCCTTCTCCCAACAATGTATGACATCCCATACAATTGTTTTCGTCCCAAATAATCCTTCCTTTAATTGCTTCTTCTGATAGATTTTCGGCATGTGTAATTTCGTCTAATTGATTAACTGTCGTGTCGTACGATAGTGCTAAAAAAATTAGAGAAAAAATTATTGTTCCTGCTAGGAAAAATAATTTCGCTTGACTTTTTGTTAACATAGTTTTTGTTTTTATTTGTTTTTATATAAAGATATTTTTGTCTTTAAATTAACTGTGGTAAATTTAGTTTCTTTACTTTTTTTAATTACTGATATAAATCATATCCTTACCTGTTATTTACTAGTTTTTTTCAGGAGGGAGACGTCTAAATTTTATTTATCTACTTAACCTGAATTATATTGTAATATTTCAACATGTTTTTTAACTCTTTAGGTTTTAAAATTTGTATTTTTTTCCCTTTTCTTTTAATTATATTGTCGTTAGCAAATTCTCCTAATATACGCGTGACTTGATTGGGGGTTAAGCCAACTAAATCTGCGAAATCTTTTCTGGTTACAAATTCAAAATCAATAATTTCATTTGCTTTATTTAGTCCATATATATTGATAAGAGAAAGTAAGCCATAAGCTACTTTTTCTCTAACGCTTAAAATGGTTATAGCTTTAAGTTTTGCATCATCTCGGTATAGGCTATCTGCCAAAAAAGTAATGAAAAACTTAGCTAATGCAGGGTCGTGGTAAATAATATCGAACAACGCTTTAGCAGGTACATAACAAACGTGACAATCTGTAATTGTTTGAGAAGATACAGGGTATGTTTTGCTTGATAGTAAGCCTCTATATCCGAAAGAGTCTCCATCTTTTATAAAAGATATAGCCTGTTCTTTATTGTGTTCTCCTCCATTTGATATTTTAATTTTGCCTTCACGTAAAAAGAAAATTCGATCAAAATCATCTCCATCTTTAAATAAATAATTTTTTTTAGGGTAATATTCACATCTTTTTTTATTCTCAATGATTTTAATGTGCTCAATAGAAAAGTGTTTTTTTACAAAGCAATCTAAATTAGAACAGTCCTCACATAAGATATTTTTTTGTTTTTTCATTCTAATCGTATAAAAAAAAGGCCTCACAAAAAACATCTATTGCTAGTCATTGTTCTTTGTGAGGCTGATAATTATTTAATTTCTTTTTTTAAATTTGTTTTGAAAAATGTTGGTTTTATAATAATCATAGCATACCCCCAAGAGTTGTTCGCTTGAGTATATGGAGTTCCTGCAGAAGTAAGAGTTCCATTTAGGTAGGCTAAAGTACTAGATGCCATCATCATCGAATATCCACCTTTAAACATAACCCCTTTTGACAATGGGAATCCAAAACTAAAGTCAAATTCTGTTCCTAGAGTTTTTGACATTTCTTTATATTTTGGAGTCAAATTTCCTGCAGCTATTTCATCTGCATAAGTGTAGGTGTCCCAAACTGGAGCAGCTGCTGAGAATAAATGAACGTCTAATCCTACATATTTTTTTTCTTTTTTGTATTTTACTTTAAAATATAAGTCTTGCAATCCTACATTTTGGCTCCAATTTCCTACATAGAAGTAATCCATGTATCCATTAAATTTGTGATTTGTACCATAAAAAGGAGTGAAAGCATGTTTTACATCAGTGTATGCTTTCGTTGTATCTGTTTGGCTATTACCAGACTGTAATTCATAGCCTAATGTTGCCGATAGATTTTTATTTATTTTGTAGCCTAAGTCTATACCAACCAAATATGCATTCAAGTCTTTAGCTGGTTTTACAGGCATTTTTCCCATTTGATAATATCCATTAAAGATTACTGAAATTTTTTCTTTTTTATATTTGGTATGTGTTCCTATTGTTTGTGTATAGTTATCATGATAAGCAGGTTGTGTTCCATTCATGTAATTGACTTGTTTTCCATTGTTTAAGAATAAAAAACTAGATTTTAAATTATCGTTAAAATCTTTGTGTAACCATACATATTGAAAGGCTTTATAGCTTTTCGGAACAGTATAACTTGTTGTTGTCATTTGCTGTTTGTCTTGGTTGTAAGCAAAACCGACATCCATTTTTAGTCCATCTGTTTTGTACTTAAATAATCCAGCATCATGACTTCTTGCTTGTTGTGCCCACCCTACAGAACCAAACATTCTATGATCATCGTAAACTATTTCTTGACGCCCAAATTTGAAAGACCATTTTTTATTCAAAAAAGCTTCGCCCCATGCTTCGTGAATTGACGTAGATGGATCTATGCTATTTAATTGAGATTGAGCTCCCCAAGTTCTAACGTCTTGTGAAACAATTTTTACTTGGTAGCCTTCTGTTTTGTACATTAAATTTAAACGAGTTCTTTGACTGGTAAAAATTGCATGATGCTGAGCTGAATCTGCTACTTTTTTGTAGCCATGCCTGTATTCTGTTCTTGGTCTAAATTCTCCCGAAATGGTTAATTGAGAAAATGCCGTTCCTGTTGCCAATAAAATTGTTCCTGTTGCCAACATCCATTTACTGAAGTTTCTTTTTTTACTCATAATATATAGTTTAAATAATAGAATAAAAAGATATTTATATCTTTTTATTTTCTGATACAAAAATAAACAATAAATAGATTTACAATTCTGATATTTGTTAGGTTTTTCTATGTTTTTTGAGCGTTAACAAATTGTTTAATAACACTTTTTAAACTTGTATTTAAATCTAGACGATATAGTGTCGTTACAATTATATTTTAGTTACATCAATTTTAGGATTAAAAACATCAAAAAAATCGATGCTAATTAAGCATTATTAAAACTCCAATAAAATAAATAGCAACAAACAGAAAGGATAAAAATTTCCATAGTAAATGTGCTTTTTTTACTTCTACAAATTGAAAAGCTACAGCTAAAAACTTAATAGATGTAAAGATTACAACAAATATATAAGCTGATTTTACTTTGTTTTCTGCAAACAAGGTGCTTAATATTATCAAAGTTACCAAAAGTAACCATACGATTGTATTTAATTTTAGCTCTTTATTCATAACAAGTAAAATATTGGGAATATTAATATCCAAATTAAGTCACACATATGCCAATAAGTAATAGACGAAGCTACATCAAAAATATTATTACTGTTATATTTTTCTTTTTTTATTCCTTTGTAAATGTAGCTTAGTAAACCAATTCCAAACAACACATGAATGAAGTGAAAGCCTGTCATCATCCAATAAAAAGTAAAATAGATGTTGTAGGTAAATCCTATTCCAATTTCAATTTTCGCATAATACTCAAAGCCTTTGATTGCTAAAAATAAAAATCCCAACAAGATTCCATATTTCATCAATTCTGCTGATTTTTTATTGTTAGATTTTCGAAGATAAATAATCGAAGAAGCCATTAAATATCCACTTGTAATTAAGACAACGGTATTGATTGTTCCTACTATTGGATTTAAGTGGTGCTGTGACGCTCTAAAGACTTCGATATTGTTTTCTTTATAGTGCAAAAACACGATGGAAGCTATGAGAAAAGTTAAAACCTCTAATATAATTAATAGCCAAACTAATATTCCTCCTGGGGGATTACTAATGTCTGTTTTTTTTGATGTAATATTTGCTGTTTTCATTATTTTGATTTTAAATAATCTTTGACTGCTTTCAATTCATATTCATTTTTTACTTTCAATTTTTTTAAACATTTTTTTTTGTTAGTAGTTTCATTGCAATTTTGATTTGAAATATCTAAGCCAAATAATCTCGGATAAAAACGCCTGTTTTTATTAATGTAATTATATTTTCCTACTGGCACATTAGCAGGGTAAGATTTTATCTTTTTTAATGTTTTTGTATCCCAAACTTCTATTGAGCCATCTTTTTCATAAATACTCAGATACGCATATCGACCATCTCCTGTAAATTCGGCATGAATATATTGTTTTTCTTTTACAGGAATTTTAATTTGTTTTTCGAATGTGTTTTTATCTATCAAAATCAGTTCGTCCGTACCGTTATCTACCCATAAATAAGGTGTGTTTGGGTGTGTCTTAACAAAAAAACCGTCTCCTCCAATTTCTATTTGTTGTTCGAAGCTCCAATCGTACATTTTCCAAATGGTAATAAACGACTTTCGTAAATGAGGTGTTGCAAAATAAAAGTTTCCGTTATTGTACCAATATGTAGCGGAGAATAAATGAGGCATACCTTCCATTTCTTGCTCAAATACAACAGCTAAAGTTTCTATATTATAAACTCTAAGCATTTTTCCTCTTCTTGCTGTGGCAATTAAAAATTTATCGAAAGGGTCTATAAAATAATCTTCTATCGGCTCTTTAATTTTAGTGTATGTTAAATCAAATGTTTTGGTATTTAATTTTCCTACTTCAGCTTTGTCTCTAAATGTAAATATTGCTTGGTCTTTGGTGTAGAGTTCATAAACAGCGCTAATTTTACCTTCCACTGGTATTATTTTTTTTACTTCAAATGTTTCTGTGTTTACAATTACAATTTGTTTGGGCAAAAGGCAAGTTACCATCATGTATTTACCGTCTCTAGTAAGAGATACATTTCGTAAGTTTATTCCTAGCCGTATTTTCGCTATTCTGCGTCCTTCTTTTAGCGAATATTTTTCGACCCACCCGTCTCTAGTTGGTATGTATATGTTTTCGGATTTTGGAAATTGGTATTTAATACCTCCATGAATATTTTTTAATGGGAATTTATCTAAAATCTGTTCATTTTCCATTATCCATACAAAACCTCCATCTCTTTCTACTACTGGTAAGACTTGTTCTAAATTTTGTATCCCTAGTTTTTTTATTTCATCGTTAAAATAAGTAATCGAATTTTTAATCTCTTTATCTCCCCATGTTATAGCTTTAGAAATAGGACTTTTTATATAAGTTACTATTTGTTTTAGCTGTTCTTCACTCAAATGTTCAAAATTAGGCATTTGTGTTTGAGGAAAACCATTTTTTATTTTTTCTATCAATGTATTTCCTTTGTATTTTTTTAAAAAGCTTGGGATTAAAGGAGGTCCTATATTTCCAATTCTTTGGTTGTGGTGGCAAGAAGCACAATATTGGTTATACAATGTTTTGCCTTCCTGTGTCATTCCTAAAAAAGGAAGTAGAAGGAATAAAAATATTATTTTTTTATTTTTCATAATTTTTGTATTTCAAAAGTAGGGTATCCTTTTATACCACTGTTATTGTAAAAATCTATAAAGCGTATTTTATAAAAAAAACCTTTAACACTTTTGACTATAAAGCTCTTATTGTTATCAATTGTATAAGAGTTGTCTTGGCTATTTCTAATTTTCCAATCATATCCAATTTCATCCCAATTATTAGTAAATTGATTTAGACTTGTATCGCTTAAATGAGTGGATTGAAAAAGATTGTTATTGTCTTCTGCAACCAAAACCCCATTGTGTTTATTGGTTAATACTTGTGTCAAAACAAAAGGCATAGATAGATTGCTAAATTTATGGTAATGATTGGTGAATAATAAATCCCATTCATTTTTATGAGGTTCTAAAGCCAGTGACTGGCCTCCATTGCTAAACGTAAAATGAATAAAATTTAAATTCTGATTTTTTGATACATGGAAAACTTTTTCTTCACTTCCGTCTAAATTTGCTGCTTTAAAACTATATTCAGATGTGTTGACGGTTAAAAACGTTATTTTTTTATATCCTAAATGATTTCCCAAAGCATCGTATTGTAAGTCTAAGACATATACAATAGTTGAGTTTCGCCAATCTCCAATGGCAGTAGAGTCTAAGTTTCCATTCTCAGCATCCCATTTCCAATTTAAATTAGTAATTGAGTTTACAGCATTAAAACTCATGTTTTTTACTCTAGCGGTAAATTCGCCTTTTGCTGTGTTATTCAAAACGTGAAAGCCATTTGGAGCGCATTCAAAGGCTAAATCCCATGCGTATTTTGTGTTGGATGCTACTATTTTATTGCTGTAACAATCATAATATACCTGATTAGTATAAGGATACCCTATTTCGATTTGAACGGTGTTAATCGTTCCAGCCTGATGAGCTTTTACAGGTTTGTCATCTTTTAGACAGCTACTAAAAAGAAAAACAATGCTAAAAAGGACAATTATTTTCATTATAATTATTTTTTACAAAGGTCGAGGTTTAAATCTGTTTTAAATTGACTTATGTTTGTTTTTTAAGTATTTCTAATATAAATTGTAATTATATTTTATAATTAATAGCTACAAAAAACGAACGTCCCCAAAGAACGCTTAAAGAGGTCGCTTTTTTTGCTTTCGATACGCCAAAAACTTTACCAATCATATTGACATTTGTGACATTCATTATGTTTTTTACTCCTATTGTAATTTTTAATTTCTTTTTGTTCATCAAGCGACTTATAGTAGCGTCTAAAATATTGTAATTGGCTATTTCGCTCTGTTGCAAATCGTTATTGTCGTCAAAATAAAAACTTCTTATCTTTCCTGTATATTTATGTTTTATATTTAAAATTAAATTAGAGCTATCAAATTTTAACCTAATGCCATTTGATAAGTCACTTGAATAAAAATATTTATTTTCTTTTTCACTATTGTCGTATTGAGAATTGTAATTGCCGTAGTAAGAAACACCTGATGTAAATTGTATGTTTTTGTAAGAATAACTAACGGCCATAGAAATACCTTTAGTTGTTAAAAAACCGATGTTAGAGTACTGCCAATTAATTGTCGATACAGGAACTAGCTTTATTAAGTTGTTTATTTTAGAGTAAAATAGTTTTGGTGCAAATTGAAATTGATGATTATTTTTCTTTAAACGTATTTTATATGATAAATTAAGATGATTAGAGTTTTCTGAGGCTAAATTACTATTTCCTAATAGGTTTATTGTCGCATTGTAATGAAAATCCATATACAATTCTTTTAGGCTAGGAGCTCTAAATCCTTTAGCGTAAGAGGCTCTCAATTCTGAATTTTTAGTCAGGTTAAATAATAAATTAAACGATGGTATAATTGGAGCTTTATATTTTGTGTTGTATGCGTATCTAAATGCGGGTTGAAGCGTTATTTTTTGAGTTGGACGATATTTTAACTCTCCAAAAATGGCTAAATTACTAATCATTTGTTGCTCTTTT
>CAMZKF010000013.1 GCA_947311095.1 uncultured Flavobacteriales bacterium | reverse complement strand
CATAATAAAAACATGGGCATGAGTAAAAGTAATCATTTAGTGCTTGGCTATGCTCGTAGATTGACAAAAAAATAGGCTTAAAATTAGAAACCTATTATCAAAGTTTAAGTAAAGTTCCAGTAGAAATACGCCCATCTGCTTTTTCATTAATCAATGGAGGAAGTGGTTTTTCTCGTTTGTTCCCCGATACTTTAGTCAATAAAGGATCTGGTAAAAATTATGGAATAGAACTAACATTACAAAGAGCGTTTAGCAAAGGTTGGTACGGTATGATAACAGGTTCTGCCTACAATTCTAAATTTAAAGGAAGCGATGGCATAGAACGAAACACCAGTTTCAATGGGGTATTTGCTACCAATTTATTGGCAGGAAAAGAAATTGATTTAGGAAAAAACCGAACTTTTGGAATAGGAACAAAAGTAACCATGGCAGGAGGAAAAAGATATGGCGATGTAGATATAGCAAAAACAGTTGCGACAGGGGATATAAATTATAAAGACACGAACTTCAATAAATATCAATTTAGGAATTACTTTAGATTAGATTTTAAATTAAGCTTTAAGAAAAATGCAAAAAAAGTAACCCACGAAGTAGCATTTGATTTGGTAAATGTAACCAATCATAAAAACATGTTGAATTTAACCTACGCTCCATCGACAGGAGTAACAGGAAACGCAGCAGTTAGGCAAAATTATCAATTAGGATTCTTACCTATATTTTATTACCGTTTAGATTTTTAACACATGAATTATTCTGTCGTATCTATAAATTTTGATTATTACCCATTTGGTATGTTGATGGTGGGGAGAAATGGGGGGAGTTCGTATAGGTACGCATTTAACGGTATGGAAAAAGATGATGACGTTAATGGAGTTGGAAACAGCTACACAACTTATTTTAGGCAATATGATTCAAGACTTGGAAAATGGTTTAGTACCGACCCATTAGCAGCTAGTTTTGCTTCTATGTCTCCTTATGTAGCATTTAATGATAATCCCATCATTTTTGTTGATCCTAGAGGAGACTCTCCTAAAAAAGATAGTAAAGGAAAAATAAAAAGAAAGCAAAAAAAGTTTGAAAGAAAAGCTAAAAGATATTTAAGAAACTCTGGTATTGAAGGTGAAGTCCAAGATCATTTTGACGAAATAAAATCTCATTTTGATAAAAAATACCAAGATAAAAACTGGTATTATGTTGTAACCAGTGTTTCAAAAGGAAATGCCATTTCAACATCCACAGTTAGTATTTTATCAGATTACTATGCTTATAGTAATAAACTTAAAACGAGTGTTACTAAAAATCATCGCTTAGATGTCGGTGGTAGGTCTAATATTATGGACTTGAGACCTGTTTTTAAAGAAACAATGCTTAGTGACGATGGATCAAGTATCGAAGTAAATAGGTATCCTAACTTTTCTGACGTAGGTAAAAAAGCTAATTCAAAAGTTAAAATAAATACAGTTACAATGTTTATAGATGTAGGTTTAGAAGAAAATTTACGAGTCACTCAGCATAATACAATAGTTGGAGATGTGAATCTTTTTGATGGAATAGCAAGCCCAGGAAAACAAGTTGAAGTATCTTTATTTCCTGCTTTGGTTTTTTCGTTTACTTTAGCTACAACTCCAAGTAAAGGGACATTGTCTAGTATTACAAATCCTGATGCGGACATAGGAACTGTATCACATCGTCATAATAGTGTAAGCACCAGTTATAAAATATCTGTTTCTGTAACAACAACAATGATACGAGGTTTAACAGGTGTAACAACAACGGGGAGTTCTAGACGTGAAGCAATAAAAGATGCAAAAGAAATATATAATGTTAAGTAAAGGAATATTCATATTATTTATAAATTTAATCTTTGGAGTTAGTAGTTTTGCACAGAACAATAAATCTGTTTTATTAGAGAATGAACTCGTAAAGCCAATGTCTAAATATTTGATAGAGGTTAATAAACAAAATATTTTAAGACTAATTGACAATCAAGTTTCAGATACAATTCTTTTAGACTTAAAGGCAGATGAAAAAAAGTTCATAATAAAAAGCTCTTCACGTGCTTTTGATACAATACAGTTGGTTTTATCTGAAGAAGACAAAATCGTAAGTCTTAGAGCAGTTTCTTTAAAATTAAACCGATTAGTAGAAATATCATATTATGATAATGATAAAATAAAAGATTATTATGTTTCCAATCTAAGTCAGTTAGATAATACTTATAGAAAGTTTGACTTTAAAGGGAATATACTGTTTGAAATAATAGATAAAGATGGAATGAGGCTTTTAAGAATAGACTATTATCCAAGTAAAGGGAAAATTGAAAGTGTTGGAACTTACGAAAATGGTATAATATTAATTAGGTACTCTTATAATAAAAAAGGGAAGTTAAAATATATGTCATTAGCAGGAGATTACCATAATTATTATTATACCATTTTCGTAAGTTCCAACACTTTCAATTTTCCCTTTACTTGGATAATAGTCTATTCTTAAAAGCCTCATTCCATCTTT
>CAMZKF010000012.1 GCA_947311095.1 uncultured Flavobacteriales bacterium | reverse complement strand
GATATGAAAAAACAACTACTACTACCAATCATTTTACTAATTACAAGTTTTACATTTTCACAAAATTTAGTGAGTGTCACCTTATTAGCAAACCGTCCTGTTTCTCAAGTTCAAGCTTATATGAATGCTTATGGTTGGGATTATAGCAACATGAATATAAACCCTGTAAAGAGTTATAAAATAACTTATAATACGACTGATGTACACGGAAACGCAACAGTTGCTTCTGGAGCTCTTTACCTACCTCAAATAAACAATTGTGGAGGAGCGCCAATTTTAGTTTACGAACACGGCACTGAATTTAAAAGAACAAATGTACCTTCTAACAATCAATATGTAGGACAAGGATTATTTTTTTCTACCACAGGATACATCACCGTTCTACCTGACTATTTGGGATTGGGAGATAATTTAGGCATTCACTTGTACCAACATGCAGAAACAGAAGCTACTGCTTCTTTAGATTTAATAAAAGCTGTGAGGGAATATTTAGACACTGCCAGCAATGCTATACAAGATAACGGCGAATTGTTTTTGACAGGATATTCTCAAGGAGGACATGCAGCTATGGCGACCAATAAATATATAGAAGACAATGCTTTAACAACCGAATTTAAAGTTAAAGCTGCCGCACCACTATCGGGAGCTTATGACCAATCAGGGGCTCAATTTGATTTAATATTCGATGGCGACTCTAATTACTATTCAGCTGTATTTTTACCATACATTTTAGCTTCATATCAAGAAGCTTATGGTGATTTGTATCAAAGTTATAGTGCTATTTATGATGCTTCACATGCTACAACTATAGAAAGCTACATTAATTCGGCTAATCATACTGGACAAGAATGGATGATTATGTTGGGAAGTAATTATTATAATTTTATGCAAGACTCTGTTTTACAAAATATACTTGCCGATACCGACCGAAATTCTCACCCTATAAATAGAGCCTTACGCAAAAATAATGTTTACGATTGGGTGCCTTTAAACCCTATGAAAATGATTTATTGTGGTAGTGATTCTATGGTATCGCCAATAAATGCTACCGTAACTTTAGACACTATGCTTAGTTTAGGCGCTACGGATGTTGATGCTATAAACATTTTAGCTAGTGGAGATCATAATGGCTGTTTTATTCCTGCTACGACTTATGCTTTGGCTTGGTTTGATAGTTTGGCTACTAAATGTGGTTTTTCTGGTTTTGAACAAGCAAACAACAAAACAATATCTTCGTATCCTAATCCAACTTCAAAATACCTTTATATAAATGGAATTGATTTTGATAAGGTTAATTTTGTATTGTTGTCAACATTGGGAGAGCAATTTAAAATAAACTCGTACACGAATAATCAAATTGATTTATCTCAACTTCCTGTAGGAATTTATTTCTTATCTATTTATGACAACAAATCCAATACTGTATTGAAACGTATTAAAATAATAAAAAATTAAATTTTCTTTTAAAAACAATAAATTAGCTAAAAATAATGCTTGTTTGCGTTAGTGATAGAAACGGCATCCTTTTTTGTTTTTTTCAAAAAAGATATAGTGGATAGCACGCTCGAACGCCCAAATAATAACAACAATAGAATAAAATGACTAAAGGAAAAATTATAGAAGCATATAAAAATAAAGGAACTCAGTTTGTCTTAAATACGGAAGAATTAGTCTCAAAATTGAAAAATATAAAAGCGATTATATTTGATTGGGACGGGGTGTTTCATAGTGGCTATAAAAATGAAAATAAAAGTTCGTTGTTTTCTGAAGCCGATTCGATGGGCGTAAATATGTTGCGTTTTGCCTATTCGATGGTCAACAATGGGGAAATACCTTATACAGCTATTATTACAGGTGAGCATAACAAAACGGCTTACTATTGGGCAGAGCGAGAACACTTGAACGATGTGTTTTTTAAGATAAAAGATAAGGTCGAAATACTAGAATGGCTGGAAGAAAATAGAGGTATAAAAAAAGGTGAAGTTTTGTTTGTATTTGATGATATTCTTGACCTGAGCATGGCTAAAAATTGTGGGGTTAGGTATTTGGTAAATCGAGAAGCGAGTATAGCATTGCAGGATTATTGTAAAAAAAATAAACTTTGCGATTTAATTACTTCCAATGACGGAGGAAATCATGCGGTAAGAGAACTCTCGGAACTAACTATTAATTTGTTAGGAAATTGGAATACCGTGGTTGATGAAAGGGTAAAATATTCGGTAAAATATATGCCTTATATAAAAAATAGACAGACAATTGAAACTCATTTTTTTACTTGGGTAGAAGGAAAATTAAAAGCAGTAGAAACAAAATAATTTAGCATTGAATATACAAAAAAACATTGAATAAAACAATGATATAAATTGTGAAATTTTATGATTTTTTTTATTTAATTTAATAGTTAATAATTCTATCTTTGGATAAATAAATATATATAATATAAATAACAAATATGGGACAAATAGTTGAAATAACTCAAGGAGAAATTAAAATTAAATTTACAGAAGCTGTAACGGGAAACTTAAGTTTGAAAGACCTCGGTATTACTGAAGATACAATAACTTTAGAAAATGGATTGTTGCGTTTAGTTTTTGATATGGAAGGAATTGGAGAACATCATTATTTTCAAATGCCGACTATTTCAATCGCTTATAAAGAAGAAGTAGGAGAAACACATTGGCAGTGCGATTTTAATAACGAAACAATAATGGACAAAACAGATCATCATGGACATTCTACTGTTTTATTATTGAACAGAAAAAAATTAAGTGAATTAGAACATCACCATAAAAATACTTTGGTTCTACATGCTGAATTTCCAGAAAAAGTTCATCTTGATACTGAGAAATCTACAATAAACTTTTTTAAATAAATTAGATTACATGATAGAAAGGAAGAAATTGTATAAAAGCCTCCCTTTTTTATATCAAAAAATCAAACTATCTTAGCAATAAAAATTAACAATACACATATATGTTTGATAAAGAAGAATTATTATCAATAAAAACAAAGGAAGATGCCATTCGTTTAGCGGACAAAAAAGATTTAAAAGTAAAAAAAATTTTGACTAAAATAGCTTACGAAAAAGATTTAGAAAAACTTCAAATTGAGTTAGTAAACCTACAACAATGGATTTCTAAAAATAAAATGCGTGTCGCAATTATATTTGAGGGGAGAGATGCCGCAGGAAAAGGAGGTTCGATACGGAGGTTTACAGAGCATCTAAACCCTCGTTCTATGAGGGTTGTAGCCTTAGCTAAACCAACAGAAGTAGAGCAAGGTCAATGGTATTTTAGACGTTACATAAAACAACTTCCAAACCCAGGAGAAATGGTTTTTTTTGATAGAAGTTGGTACAACAGAGCTGTAGTAGAACCTGTAATGGAGTTTTGTTCTGAAGAGCAATATGACCAATACATGGTTCAAGTTCCCGAATTTGAACACATGCTTTATGAAGATGGTGTTATTGTAATTAAATTTTGGTTTTCAATTACAAAAGAAGAACAGATAAAACGGTTTAATGGTCGTTTGTCAAATCCTTTAAAAATTTGGAAATTTAGTCCTGTGGATAAAAAAGGACAAGAGCTTTGGGATAAATACTCGTTTTATAAAGAACAAATGTTTAGCAAAACTCATACGCCATTTAGCCCTTGGATTATAGTAAAAACAAACAATAAAAAAGAGGCTCGACTAGAAAGCATTAGATACGTATTGTCTCAGTTTGATTACGACGGAAAAAAAGAGGCCGCTACTACTCTATTTCCAGACCCAAATATTGTAAGTAGGTATTATAGAAATGCTAAACAAATTGATAAATAATATGGAAACTAACATTGATTTAACAGAAAAAGATGTTCGAGATTTGAATACCAAAACAGGATTGAAAAACCTAATGAGTAGTGATTATATTGATTTAAAAAAAATTGTACGATATGTCAACTATGAAGAGTATTTGGACAAACTCCAAGTAGAATTGATACAAATGCATAATTGGGTGATTGAAAATAACAAAAAAATGATTGTTATTTTTGAAGGAAGAGATGCTGCTGGAAAAGGTGGAGCTATAAGACGAATTACGGAACACTTGAATCCTCGTCATTTTGAAATTGTAGCATTGCCCAAACCTAATGAAGTGGAGCAAGGTCAATGGTATTTTCAACGCTACATAAATAAATTACCTAAAGAAGGGGAAATTGTTTTTTTTGATAGAAGTTGGTACAATAGAGCTATAGTTGAACCTGTAAATGGTTTTTGTACAGATGAGGAATATAAAATTTTTATAAAACAGGTTAATCATTTTGAAAAAATGATTACAGAAGCTGATATTATTTTAATTAAATTTTATTTTTCTATTTCAAAGGACGAACAACAAAAAAGGTTTAATGACATTAAGAGTAACCCTTTAAAAAAATGGAAAATCACTCCAGTAGATGAAAAAGCTATTGAACTATGGGATTCTTATACGGAATACAAAAAGGCTATGTATAAAACAACAGGAACTAAATTTGCTCCATGGAAAACAATAAAAGCGAATAGAAAAACAAAGGCTAGAATAAAAGCGATTGAACATATTCTGAGAGAAGTTCCATACGACAATAAAAATATAGAACTGATTGAAAATTTCGAATAAAAAAAAGCCCATTTCAAAATTTGAAATGGGCTTTTTTTATTTCGTATTTGTTTTCTATTTTAAAATAGATCTTCCGATTACAATGTTTTGTATTTCTGAAGTTCCTTCATAAATCTGAGTGATTTTTGCGTCTCTCATCAATCGTTCCACATGATATTCTTTTACAAAACCATAACCTCCATGTATCTGAACAGCTTCAACGGTAGTAGCCATTGCTACTTCAGAAGCGAATAATTTAGCCATTGCTCCAGACGTAGTATAATCCATGTGTTGATCCTTGTGCCAAGCCGCTTTATGAACTAATAATCGAGCTGCTTCAATGTCTAATGCCATTTTAGACAATTTAAACATAATTACTTGATGTTCTGAAATAGGTTTTCCAAAAGTTTCTCTTTCTTTAGAATATGCTAATGCTATTTCATAAGCTCCAGAAGCAATTCCTAAAGCTTGAGCGGCAATTCCTATTCGTCCACCTCCTAGCGTTTTCATTGCGAATTTAAAACCAAATCCGTCTTCTCCTATTCTGTTTTC
>CAMZKF010000011.1 GCA_947311095.1 uncultured Flavobacteriales bacterium | reverse complement strand
TTGGCTTCTGTTACATCTCTTAAAGCTCTAGTCGAAGAAAGGTTAGAGACCGTATTCCCTCTTGTATTTTCTAATACGTATTCGGCTATTGCTACTAAAGTATATTCTTCTCCAAACATGGTTCCGTCTTCATTTACAAAAGCTAAGCGGTCAACATCGGGATCGACAACAATCCCCAAATCGGCTCCAGTTTCTTTTATTTTTTTTGCAATAGCTGTTAAGTTCTCTGGCAAAGGTTCAGGATTGTGAGGGAAATCTCCAGTAGGTTCAGAATATAACTCTATTATGTTTTTAACGCCTAAAGCTCTAAGTAAAGCAGGAATAAATATACCTCCTGTGCTATGCACACTATCGCAAACGATTGTAAAATCAGACATTTCGATTAGTTTTTTATTGACTAAAGGTAAATTTAATACTGCATTAATGTGCTTTTGAAGGTAGGTGTCGTCTTGTTTTACACTTCCTAAATCATCAACTTCAACAAAATCAAAGTTTTCATTTTCGGCAAATTCTAAAATTTGTTTTCCATCTTTATCTGAAATAAATTCACCTTTATTATTCAATAATTTTAGAGCATTCCATTGTTTTGGATTATGACTAGCTGTTAATATAATTCCTCCTTGAGCTTTTTCTAGAGGAACTGCTATTTCGACCGTAGGAGTAGTTGATAAACCTAAATCGACAACATTTATTCCTAGTCCTTGTAATGTTCCTATGCAAAGACGATTGACCATAGCTCCTGAAATTCGAGCATCTCGACCTACAACAACAGTTGTCTTTTCTTCATTGGTGTTTGAAATTACCCATTTTCCATAGGCCGCGGTAAATTTTACGACATCTAAAGGAGTTAAATTATCACCTGGTTGCCCTCCAATAGTACCTCTTATTCCCGAAATTGATTTTATTAACGTCATATTATATGTGTTTATGAATGGTGAAATTACTTTTTTTTATGCTCGTTTTTCTGTTAAATATTAAAAGTTAATAACATTCTTTTTTTAGTTCGATTGGATTATCGTTACATTTGTTTTAATTCTTGATTATTATGATAACGCTCTCTCAATTAGAATATATTGTAGCTATTGATACTTACCGTCATTTTGTAACAGCGGCAGAAAAATGCTTTGTCACTCAACCAATATTGAGTATGCAAATTAAAAAACTAGAAGAGCAGTTAAATGTTGTTATTTTTGACCGTTCCAAACAACCTATAATTCCTACTATTATTGGTGAAAAAATAATAGAACAAGCTCGAATTGTTCTATCAGAAAGTAATAAAATTTCAGAAATTATAAAAGATAAAAAAAATATTATTGAAGGCAATTTAACGATAGGAATTATCCCCTCTTTAGCTCCTTATCTTTTACCTTTGTTTATAGGTCGATTTACCAATAGTTATCCATTGTTAAATATAAATATCATAGAGCTCCTTTCTGAAGAAATAATTGCACGGTTAAAAAACGATACTATTGACGTAGGAATATTGGTCCCTCCTCTAAAAGAGCCTGGAATAAAAGAGCAACGTTTGTTTTATGAGAAAATGTTGCTTTATGCAGATAAGAACCATGAACTAGCTTTAAAAAAAGATTTAAACACAATTGATTTAACAAAAAAAGGGTTGTGGTTGCTGGGAAAAGGTCATTGTTTTAGGTCGCAAGTTATTAACCTTTGTTCGGTTCAAGATGAGTCTGAAAAAACAGCACAATTTCATTTTGAGAGTGGTTCTTTAGAAACAATAAAAAAAATTATAGAAACAGAAGGTGGCTATACATTACTTCCCGAATTAGCAATTAAAAAAGAGTTGTCAAACAATACAATTGTTAAAACCTTTAATGTCGAAAATCCTGTACGAGAAGTTGGTCTTGTTTATTCGAGAAATCAAGTAAAAAAAAGAATGTTAAATTTATTAGCAGAAGCTATAAAAGAATCTGTACCTCCAGAATTATTAGATGCTAAAAGAGGCGAAATAGTAGAATGGAGGTAATTTATTCTAAAGGTAATAATCTATGAGAATCAGGATTTTAATCTATATATGAATAGAAATGATTAAAAAATGTAAATGCCTTGATAGATTTTAGAAATTAATTAGAAGCTTTTTAATCTTTTTCACTAATCTGTAATTAAACTTAAACAATAAACTGACTATATTTTAGTTTTGGAAAAAGCTACAAATACATCAAAAATTACAAAATGAGATTTATAATTATCCTAATTAGTATAATACTTAGCTTTTCAATATTTTCTCAAGGCTTTGAGATAGGATCTTGGAAAGAATACCTTCCTTATCACAGGGTTATAAACGTCGCCAATATCAATAATTTATATTATGCAGCTACTCCTTATTCAATTTACTATTACGATGCTGACGACAACAGTATTGAACGTTTAAATAAAATAAATGCCCTATCTGATTTAGCTATAAATGTAATGGGGGTTAATCAACTTGAACAAACTTTAATAGTTGGATATGCTTCTGGTAATATAGATTTAATAAAAGACAATAATGTAACGAACCTTTCGGGTATTGTAAATAGTAATATAATTGGAGATAAAAACATTTATAATATTCATATAAAAGATGAGTTAGCCTACTTAGCTTGTGGCTTTGGCATTGTGGTTTTAGATGTGTCGAAACAAGAGGTTAAAGACTCCTATATTATAGGAACTGGAGGTAGTCAAGTAAAAGTTAATGACATTACAACAACGGCTACTACAATTTATGCAGCAACAGACAACGGTATTTATAGTGCAAATTTAAATTCTCCATTCTTGTCAGATCCTAGTGTATGGAGTCTCGAAAGTGCCATACCTTTATTAAGTTATAACATTATTACAATGTTTGAAAATAAATTACTTTTTAATGCAAAATATTTAGGTTATCAAACCGATACGATGTATCAATTTTCGCAGGGGATAGCAAGTAAACTATCTCAATTAACTCAAAATGATTATTATAGTTTTGATAAAAAAGAAAATCATTTATTAATATCGGCTCATAGAGGTGTTATAGAGTTAGATGAAAATCTGCAACAAACCAATATTTTATGGAACTATAACAATGTAGGAGCAATAGATCCGTTTCAGTGTATTTGGGATGGGGAAAATTATTGGGTTGCAGACCGAAATAGAGGAATGGCAAAAGTTGTCAATAATTATAATCACGAATTGTATTTAATCGATAGCCCGTTTACAAACGAAGTGTTTCACTTAGCAGCCTTAGGTGATCAATTGTGGGTATCGGTAGGAGGAGCAATAGGAACACCTTGGAATAGTACTTATAATATGAAGGGAGTTTTACATTACGATCAAAAAAAATGGGAAATGTACAATGTGATTACAGAAGAACGTTTGTCAAATGTAGATTCTATTTTTGACTATGTTCATACCACGATTGACCCCAATGATGAGAATCATGTTTTTGCGAGTACTTTTAAAGGAGGAGTTGTAGAAATAAAAGACGGAGAATTAGTTGAAATTTATACTTGGCACAAGTCTAGTTTAGAAAGAAGCGTAATCGATCCTACAAAAGTATGTACAGCGGGATCAGATTTTGATAAGGATGGTAATTTTTGGATAAGTAATTCTTATTCTACCCACCCTTTATCTGTTTTTACTAAAGAAGGAATATGGAAATCTTTTGCGACCCTTAGCTTAGCTAAAGAAAGAGTAAATAGCGACCTGCTTGTAGATAAGACAAATGGATATGTATGGCTGACAGCAAAAGGAGCAGGAATTATAGTGTTGAATAATAACAATACGCCTCTTGATGAGTCAGACGATGAATATAAATGGATAACGACCACAGAAGGGGCTGGAAATTTACCTTCAGATATAGTAAATACGATTGTGGAAGACAAAAACGGAGCGATATGGATAGGAACAGAACAGGGACCAACTGTTATCTATAATCCTTCCAATATTTTTAATGGAGGTGATTTTGATGCACAAGAAGTGTTGATAGAGCAAGACGGGGTATTACAAGTCCTTCTCGGAACAGAAAGTATAAACGAAATTGTGATTGATGGAGCTAATCGAAAATGGTTTGCGACTGAGGGAGGTGGTTTGTTTTTAATTTCGGAAGATGGCACAAAAAAGATAGCTTCATTTACAATCGAAAATAGCCCTATTTTTTCTAATAAAGTAAATGCATTGGCGATTAATCAAAAAACAGGGGAGGTTTATGTTGGGACTGACGAGGGGATTATGGGGTACAAAGGAGAGGCAACTGAGCCTCTTGAAGAATTTAAAGATGTTTATGCTTATCCCAATCCTGTAAAACCAAATTTTAATGGGAAAATAGCAATTAAAGGATTGACAAAAAATGCAGAAGTGAAAATTACAGATGCTTCTGGAAATTTAGTTGTTTCTACCAATGCTTTGGGAGGTCAAGCTATTTGGGATGGGAAGACCTTGGAGGGAGTCCGAGTTGCTACGGGAGTTTATTATGTTTTTGTAGTGTCGGAAGATGGTACGCAAAAAATAGCAACAAAATTATTATTCATTAATTGATTTCAGAAAAAGTATGGCTAAAATCTTAATTATATTGCTGTTTTTATTTTTTGTTTCTTGTGATAATTCTGCTAGGGAAGAAAGGGGGAAGGTGATAAAAAAAGAAAAAAAGAGTATAACTAATTTAGTTTCAAAAAAAGACCCTGAAATTCTAGCTTATTATGAAAAGAACAAAGGAAATGAAATTCCTAGCAAATCTATAGGAGCTGTTTCTAAAGGTAGAATGGAACACGGGAAATTATTGCCATTCTATGGAGCTAATTTTACTTATTTTGATAAGGGAAGTTATTTGGCAGGAAGAGCCTATGTAAATGATAAAGTAAAGAATATTTTATTGGCTTCTTACCGTCAATTAGAAGAGGACGTTCCCAATCGTCATTTTATGATTATGGAAAGTGCAAATAGGAATGGAGGAAAATTAGATCCTCATCGGACACATCAATCGGGATTGAGCGTTGATTTTATGATGCCGTTAATTCAGGACGAAAAACCGTATTACGATTTAGATAAAGTAGGAACAATGCACTATTTACTAGCTTTTGATAATAATGGAGCGTATGGAAAAGACACAACGGTAAAAGTTGATTTTAATCTAATGGCAAGACACATCCTTATTTTAAACAAAAAAGCGAAAGCTGAAGGTATGAGAATAGCAAAAGTTATTTTAAAAATAGAATACAAAGATGAATTGTTTGCAACTAAATATGGGGGGATATTAAAGGAAAGTGATATTTATATTGTAAAAGGATTGTCCAAATTGATTAACTCTCTGCATGACGAACATTATCATATTGATTTTAAAAACATAAAATAATTTAGAGAAAATAACTTGTGTGGCTCTTTTTATTGGCTGATGTTTGGTTATGTAATTTTTGTTTTGAAAGTAACTTTAGTACGATAAACCTTCATACTTCACTTGTACATGAATCCAAATAGACCGACCTAAACGAAGAAGCATAGGAAGAAATAAAAGCATGGATAAAAACATGAATCCTATAAATATTAGCGGTGATTTATCGCTCATTAGTACTCCTATAAGAAAAGGAACTTCCAATATTAAAATTAAAGGATAAGAAGCCCAAAGTGCGCCCAACCAAAAACCAGGTTCTAATTCGTAGTTTAATTTACAATGCGGACATTCTTTCTCCATGTCCAAAATTTGAGTATAACTAAAAAGTCCTCGTTTTGTAAATAAGTTTCCTTTTCTACAACGAGGACATTTCAGGTGTGTAATAGATGCTAGTAAGTTCAAAATATATTATTCTTTAGGAAAAAAACTATGAGAAAAACCTATTTGTAAGGTATTGTTACTCTCAATGTGAACGTTGTCCGATTTCATTAAAAATTGATTCATGTAGCCAATTTTAAAGCTTGTTTTTTTATTTAATTTATAGCCAACAGCCGTGTAAATCCAATTCTGGTTAAATACCTGACCTTTCGTGTCTCCTCCTAAGTTAATAAATATTTCATCAAAAATGGTAAAGAAAAACGTGTTATCTTCTATTTTCTTTTTTCCTAACGGAGCACTTATCACAAAACGATACCTAAAACGATGCTTTAAATTAGCATTAGAAAAAAGTTGTTCTAACTTATAACGATGCTTTAAATTAAAAATTCCTACTTTATTTTTAAGCATTAATTGTTCAAAGATTCGTTGTTCTTTTGTTTGTTTGGCTATCGGTTGTTTTCCATAAGGAAAAGTTTCTACCCAATCGTAACCAAGGGTAGCCGTAAGATTTTTGTCTAATTGATAATTCATTCCCAAACGCAAGAGCGATTGTTGCCAGTTTTTAACAAAATCATTTCTACGGCATGAATATAATCTATGAATCCCCCATTTTTCAGTTAATTTATGATTACCCGAATAAGTCCACCAAGAATTAAATTGCTGATCGACTTGTTTTTGAGAAAAGCCTAACATTGTTGCTAATGTTAGGCTTATGATTAATAGTAACTTTTTCATATTACACTTACTATTTCTTTAGCTAGTTTAATTAATTTTTCTATTTCATTTATATTTAACAATTTTTCGTCAAAATGAACCAATAAATCAGTTCCATTACTACTCAGATAGTTGTTTTTATTTTTAGCTAATAATTTAATTAAAGCGGGACTAAAAATTGCTTTAACCTCTGCTTCGTTTCCATCGGCACGTAAAACGTAGTTTTTAGAAAATTCAGGAAATTCTTTAAAATCTATATCGTCTTTCAGTAATTTATCTTCAATTTTATCTACCAAATTGGCTTGATGCATATAGAACTTAGGAAGGCTTCTAAAAGATGTAATTTTAAGTACTGTTTGCTTGTCAAAATCTTCGGTAGTTAGAGCTCCTGTTTTAGTCGTAATATCAGCAACATCATAGGCAAAATTGTTTTCTTTAGCCATAATAACATTGTCGATTGAAACTATTTTTTTACGAATAGACAGGTGATAAAACTCCCAATCACTAAGGTCTGTAAGAGAGGGGATAAATTGACCTTTGTGTTTCTCGCTTAACTTTTTAATTTCTTTTGCTCTAGCATCTAAAACAATAGCTTTTGGTACAAATTTAGCTCCATTTCTACTTCTAGCAGCTAATTCATGTCCTGTTTCAGGGTTCAATCCTTCCATATTTATAATTTCGACATTTTTTCCTGCTACATTAGCATTTCTTTCATAGTCTTCTATGTGATGAGCTACTGTGTGATCTATAAATTCTACGTTGGCAAAATCTAAAACAATTTTATCGTTATTTTCTAATATAGCATCCATTTTGGCTTTTAAGGATAAGAAATTAGAGAAAGTTAAGAAATCAGAAAGAACAAGCGTATTACCTTTTGTCTCTCCTTTTGCTGAAAAGAGTCCCATTTTAGCAATAATAAATACATAATTTACGATAATTCCAATTACAATACCTATAATCAAATCGGTAGCCAATACAGCAACAAGTGTAATTATAAAAACTATAATTTCTGTTTTTCCAATCTCAGCCATGTGTTTAAATTCTTTAGGATGTGCCAATTTAAACCCTGTAAAAACAAGCATTGCAGCTAAGGCAGGTACAGGAATCATTTCGATAATACTCACTCCTATAAGAACATAGATTAATAAAAATACACCATGAGAAAAATTAGCCCATTGTGTTTTTGCTCCATTGTTTACATTAGCAGAAGAACGTACAATTTCAGAAATCATTGGTAAACCTCCTAAAGCAGCAGCTAAAGAGGAGCCTGCCCCCATAGCGATTAAATCTTTATCTAAATTTGATTTTCTTTTGTAAGGATCTAATCCGTCTATAGCTTTAGCGCTTAGTAAACTTTCTATAGCAGAAACCAGTGCTACACCAACAACAGCAATCCAAAATGCAGAAGTTCCTATTTTTTCGAAAGAAGGTAAAGCTAAGTTTCCGTGTAATTCCCCTAATAAACCTCCGTCTAAATTGACCATGTTTAAATTCTCGTACCCTAGTTTCATTGCTAATGGCACTGTAAAAATAAGTACCCACATTGGAGCGGGTATCATTTTTACAATTTTGCTTTTAATAATTGGGTGAATAATTAATACAGCTAAAGAGACTAAGGTTACAATAACAGCACTAAAATGTGTTTCATGCATTAAATAATGAGGTATTTCCGATGCTACTTCCAATATTTCACCTTTAGGACCTTTTGCTCCAATGGTAGGAAATATTTGTTTAATAATAATAATGACTCCAATAGCAGCTAACATTCCGTGAACAGCGGCAGAAGGGAAAAAATCACCAACTTTTCCAACTTTAAGAACGCCTAATAATGCCATAATTAGTCCTCCAACTACAATAGCTCCCAATGCGTGTGGATACCCTGCGAATCCCGAAGCTGCTCCAGCACCTCCCATAGATTCGGCAGCTCCCAATGTAATTACTATTAAACCTGCCGCTGGACCACTAATAGTTACAAATGTACCTCCGATTCTAGAGCCGATTATACCTCCTACAATTGCGGTTATTATCCCTGCCAAAGGAGGAACTCCCGATGCTAAAGCTATTCCTAAACATAGTGGAAGCGCAATAAGTGAGACACTAAATCCTGAGATAAAGTCGTCTTTGAAATTTTCTTTTAAGCCAGCAAAGCCAGTTTTTGGTGTTTTTTTATTATTCATGATTTTTTTGTTTTAAAATTCTATACTCTTTATTTATCGTTAAGCCGAACGTCTAGCTTCTGGTCTGTACCACTTGTGATTTGGCCCCATAAAGACACGTGCATATATTCGCATAATAGCAATTCCAGAAACTACATAATTTAAAGCTAATATTGACATTAAGAAAATTTGATCTTCGTGTATATGAGCGAATAATAAATCCTCTCCTAAGAAAGTTGTTGTGATTGGGAATCCCATAAGTGCAATAGCACTAAGTAAAAAACCAAATGCATAATATTTATGTTCAATTGCGTGTCCGTAATAATCATCGAGATTAAATTTTTCTTTTTTACTAAGGAAATAAAGTAATAAAAATCCAGGAATACTAGCTTCTACTATTCCAGAAAGGTAGAAAATGACTTCGGTATAGTTAAAATGTTCGTTAAATGAAACGGCTAACGCAATCCAAAAATGGTTGAGTGTAAGTAGTACCCAAGCACCGATGGTATGTTTACGAATGGTGAATGCTCTCAATGAAAACAATAACGCAAAAAGACCAAATAAATCGGGTAAATATTCTTTATACTCAAACGACTCATAATTTCCAGTACTTAGCATATAAACTCCCAATGCCCCTCCAACAATAGCAAGAGCTACACCTTTTGTCGTATTTAATGATGCTACTTTTCCTCCCCAACGTTTTAGAGGGAACCATAAATAGCCATAAATATAGTTGTCCATATAAAATTCTTTTAAAGAAAGGACATACATGGTATTTCTAAATTTGGTTAAAAAAGGAGAACGTATTTTTATTTTTTTTGGTACGTAATTAAAAAATTGGTCACGTAGCATATAAGTTACAATAGATGGACTAATTAAAAGTTGATAAGAACGTAAAAAGCATTTCCAGCTAAGTGTATCAACGCTATTGTCTCAAAACCTAAAGCTATTTCTATCAACATAAGACCAATTTGAGCGATAGAAGAGTAAGCAATTTGAGCTTTTATAGAAAACTGAACTTTCGCTATTGCACTAGCTATTGCACTAGACACAATTCCTAAAATAATCACACCTATTTTAACTACTAAAATACTACTCCAAAAAGGATAAGTTCTCAAAAGTAAATATACCCCAATATGAACAGCTATTGATCCATAAAAAATAGAACTAGATGGTGTAGGTCCTTCCATTGCTCTAGGTAACCAAGAAGAAAAAGGAAATTGAGCCGATTTTACACTTGCTGCTAAAATAATAAAGAAACAAATTACAATTCCCATTAAATGATGCCCTTCGAGGTGTTCTGCAATTAAGTTTACATCTCTAAGTTGGTAAAAAGTAATGTTTTCGTGAAACAAATGATGCATTAACCACATAGCCATTAGTATTCCTAAATCAGCCAATCGATACATCGAAAATACTTTAAATCCATTTCTAACAGGTAAATATCGTTCTCGATAATAAGCAATGAGTAAAAAAGAAGAGAGTCCTAAAAATTCCCAACCAATAAATAAAGTTTCAAAGTTTCCAGAAAAGATAATTACTTGCACTCCAAAGAAATAGAGTATCATGGTATTAAAATAGCGCTTATAGCCACTATCTTTGTGCATATAACCTCTACTAAACTTAGCTATCATAAAGGTTAAAAGGCTGGACATGATGAGGTAGGTTGCTGTAACTTCATCAAAAAACAAATCGATAAAGAATTTAGAGTGTTCGGAGCTATAAATCGTTATTTCTTTAATATTTAATGGCTCTGAATAATTAATTGCCCAATAAGCTGTAAAACCAATAGCGAATATAGCCTGCAATCCAGCTGGTATCGCCATGCTATAAAATATGGCCGATTCTTTTTCTTTTGGGAAAATTAGACTAACTAAAAAACCTACAAAAGGTATGATTAAAAATAGTGGTAAAAGTGTTTCCATGATATTAATATCTAATTAGTTTAATGTATATACTGGTAAATTTTTATGTGTCGATTCTATTAGTTTTTCAAAGTTATCCACTTTTTTTATTTGTTTGGTCAGTGGCTCGTAAGGGGTGAATTTACCATCTTTTAAAATGCTAATTTCTTTTGTATAAGGGTTATATACAGCTAATTTCATCCATCCTTTTCTGTACCAATCAAAAGTTTCTGGATTTCGATTTAGTACTTCAAAAACAAATTCGGGTGTGTTTTCTATAACCGTTAGGATTCTGACGGGGTCGTGAACGTCAATCATTTGCCATGGTAACCCAGGTCTTAAATCTCCTTTAACTCCATTGGCAACTCCGTATAGACCCAAAATATTTTGAGGTAATTTAGATCCCGCTCCCAATTTCTCGTTATCTACAGAAGAAAAATAGTACTCTAAATTAATACCGCCACAAACTCCTGTTCCTGCATTTAGTATATTTTCTAGTAAATTTCCGTCTTTATCCGCTTTGTAATTATAGGAATTTAAAAAAGCCCGTTGGTCTAAAAATAAATTTTGAGTCATTTTTCTATTTCCTACAATAAATAAGCAATTATTAGAATGATTGTATTCTGGTCGAGGTTCAAATAAAATTAAAGCTCTTTTCTTAACTTCTTTATGTACGTTTTTCGCTTCCTTTTTTATATTAATCAATCTAAATTGACGAGCTCTTTCCTTTGCGTTATTATCTAGGGCTAATGCAAAATTAATCTTATTATCTTCATGCAATTTTAATTTATCTTGAGGAATTAAATTTTCATCAAAATAAACGAAAGTATCTTGAGTGGTATCGTGATATCCTCCTACAAAATGAGAAGTGTCGGGTATTTTTATACCATATTCAGCTAAGGCTTCTCTAACGTCTTTTCTGTTTGCCATTGCCGCAAAGGCTCTTGCGTTTACTGTACTCGGTCGCCCTGAACAAGCTCCGCAATTATATCCAGCAAAATAAGGATTGTTGGTACTGCTTCCCCCGTGTCCAAAAAAGTAAATCAAAGAAGCAAAATTTTCTGTCAATCCTGTATTAGAAAGCTCTCCTTTTACAATCTCAATCATTTCTTCGACGGTAAAACCTACTTGTAAACCATCTTCTTTTTCTCCGTTAACGTTTTCAAAAACTAAAGACGACCCATAATCCATGTGGTCAACAGGAGCGTTATATTGTCCTGGGCTTTCTTTAGGATTAAAAATGTTAGCAAATAACTTTACTGTTGACCAGAAACCAACCGTTTGAGAGATAAAGAAACCTTCTAAAAATTTATGCGATTGATTGTTAAAATGAATGTCTTTTTTATGAGTTGTTTTTCGTCCTTTTTCTTTGATTAAATGCTTTGGGGTAAATGGACCTGGGCATATTTGTGTTGAAAACTTAGCGTTTTCAGGCTTGAAATGAGCTACAATATTAAAATGAGCTGGTGTTCCAAAAGTTTGACATTCTGGATAAATCATCTCAATATTTCTACGAATAGACTCTTCTCTGTCATCGATACAAAAGAAAGCTTGCGATGTAGGCTTTACTTCTTTTGATGCTGAAGCTAGATTAATTCCCGCCAAGACCTGATCGTGATACATTAATTCAAAAGCTTCTTGCCACAATTCTAAGACCTTCCAATATTTATCTCTTTTTACACTTTCAAAAATATTCTCAGGTTCAAAATCGACACCAATTGCAAGTGGTCTAAAGTTTTTATTTACAAATTTCTCCAATGATTCTAACTCAAATAATAATTCGATATATATCAAGTCAAACAGACTTGCTTTCTTACGGTTAAATACGGCATCGGGCTTTTTTTCTATAGCGCAAATCATACCAGAAATACCAGGGTGAGTGTATTGCTGATCGATTAAATACTGGTCGTAATAACGTTCATCTCCAACAATAAGGTAAAGAATGTCTGCTATTTTCTTATCTTTTTTGTATAAGAAATCAATTACTTTTTTAGAATTAAATAGCTTTACAAAACTATTTTCTTGAATGTAAATAATAGCATCTATTAAACTTTCAGCAGATTGAGGAAAACCTTCAAAAGCAATTGCTTGATCTAAATATGCGTTAACCAATCGTACAATATTAGGGCGAACCATACCGTCCATATCTATACCATAATCTGTTTGCCAATGTTTTCTTAAACGTCCTATTTTTGGAATAAGAAACTCTGGAGATTCTATAGAAAACATTAAGTCTTTCCAATATTTTACTCGTTTACCTCCTTTTAGTTGAGTTATAACTTTAGCAATAGCTTCGTTACTTATTTCGTTATTTTCGTACTTTTTTCTATATTCTTTTAACGGTAAGGTCGTCCTATTTCCAAAAATCAATGCAGATTTTTGTATAGCTTCAAAGAACTCTAAATTTTGAAAAGAGTGTAAGGTATTGTGGTGTACAAAATCCTTCAATGGTGCTTGAGCAGGCAAGAAGTGTTTTAACTTTTTTAAAGTTTCAACTTCATTAAATATAGGTTTCATAAAAAATGGGTTTATCTCTGTTAACTTAATTAAAAAAATACGTACTAAAAAGTGATGTATTAAAAGTAAACAAGTAAAGAACAGTATTTTAAATAATAATCAAGACTATTAATCGTAAAATCTTCAATTATTATATTAATATTTTTCAACAAAGTTAATTGGTGAAAATATTGATAAGCAACTTTAGTAACAGTTACATATTGATTAAAATAACTAAATGTGTCATTATTTCCTCCTTGCAGTTGATAAAATTGAGCTGAATCATTGTTTATTTCAAAATCAGAAATAAGCTCTTCTTGATTTTCAACTTCAGCGACATCTATAGCTAAACTGTTAGCATTTAATACACTTATAGCTAGTGATAGAAAAATCACTACCAATGAATTATACCATATTTTTGCAGCTTTAGTCATAATAATTTAGGACAAAGATAAAACTATAATTATATTTGCACCAAACAAATGGCAAATTATTATGTAACAAATGTTAAATTTAATGTTTGTTGAATTTTTACTTCACTATGAAATTTACAACCAGCTTTGATTTTAAGTGCGACTTATTACTAAAAGCATTAAGCAAGCAAGATTTAGCTCTATTTAAATCAAAACAAGAGCAATTACACTTTAGTAAAGGTGATAAAATCTTTTATGAAGACGGTATTCCTACGGGAATGTTTGAACTAGTTTCTGGAAGAGTCAAAAAATATAAGACCGTTATAAACAATCAGCAACAAATTTTTTATATCTATACTGAGCACGATTTATTTGGATATCATGCTTTATTGTCTGACAATAGGTATCAAGATGCTTGTGAAGCTTTAGAAGATGTGACTCTCAACTTTATTAGTAAATCTAATTTTGAGATGTTACTGATTAAAATTCCAAAATTAAAAGATGCGTTATTGGTTAATATGGCACACGAATTTGGCGTTTTAGTTAACACTATTGCTATTCTTGCTCAAAAATCTCAAAATATAAGACTTGCATTATTCTTGTTGGTACTTCAAAAACGATTCAAAGCCAAAGACTCAAAGTCGAAGGGTGTAGATATAACAAGAGAGGATTTAGCTAACATAGTAGGAACATCTAGAGAAAGTTTGTCGAGGAGTTTAAATTATTTAAAAAAAGAAAAACTCATTATAATTGAAAAAAGAACAATAAAAATAATAAATGAAGATAAATTAACTATATTTATAAACAAAAATTAAATATGATTAAATTATTATTTACCGTCTTTTTTATTGTTATTCAAACCAGCTATTTCAGTCAGGTATATACTAGTGTGACCATTGGAAAAGCGATGCTTTTAGGAGTGGTTAATGACACAGCTTTTATTGCTAAAACAAACGAATGTAAATTTTCTTACAATTCTTCAACCTCTGATTTATATATATCAATTCCTTTAGCCTCTTTTTCTGACAATCATTCGATTATAGATAGTGTATTCAAATCGAAAGATGAGTATGCTTATATAGAATTAAAAGCAAATCTAGGTGTTAGTATTTTTGATTTGTTTCACGATGAAAATTCAGACAAAGACTTAAAATTTGAAGGAGAACTTCTAATAAATGACGAAACTCAATACATAGAAGTAGATGCTAGAATTTATAAACCTATGTTATCTTATTCTTCTGAGAATGGAAATTCTAGTTTTGGAGCAATGGTTATAGATTTAAATATATTTTTTAATCCAGATGGTATTGCTCCTAATTTTTTTAGTAATCCTGTTGAACTTATTATTTCCGATTCTTCTGTTCGATAGGAGAGGTAAAAACTCTGTTTCAAGCATTAATACCAATTAAATAATGAAATGCAATTTATAAATAGTGTCTGGACGGAAATACAGCAAAATCAAAAATGTTTTTCAGTACTAAATTTTTATTTTTTTCTTGTCGTCTGATACTTAGCTTCTAAAGAAAGAAAATGAAAATTTCATCACTGAAAATTCATTTTATGAAATATCGTCTATTTCCGACCAGACACTAAATAGTTTTATGATGATTTATACTTCTTTCAAATAAAATAACTAAGGTTATTCTAAAATTATTATCATCGTTTAAGCAAAAATAAATTATATTTTTGTTACTACTCAGCAGGGTGATAAATATTTTTAACCATCTGATTTTCAGTCTAATAATATTGCTGAGCAGTAACCTATTTTTTAATATAACATTTTATTATTCATTTAGTATAAAAAAAACAAGTTTCAAAGTTTTAAATCTTAAAACCTTGATTATCAATGTTTTAAAATCTAAAGCATTGAATCTTAAAGTCTTTAAGTCCTGAATCTTGAAGTCTTAAAGTCTAAAATCTTAAATCAAAAAAAAAACACGTTAGGGATAGAAGCAATTGTTTGAGCTCTTTTTTGTTTTTTCTCCTTATGAAAAACAAAAAAAGCGAGTGCGGATAGCCCGTCAAAACGCCCAAAAAAATAAAATAAAAGTAATAAGAC
>CAMZKF010000010.1 GCA_947311095.1 uncultured Flavobacteriales bacterium | reverse complement strand
AATCTCCTATATCCTCGTGATTGTCAAACAATAATGAGTCGAGCCAACCGTCATTTTTTTGAGCATAAAACTCGATGTAATCTCCATTATTAAATTGTCCATCTCCTCCATCTTGAATAAATAGAGACACTTCTTTTTCCTTCCCAAACACTTGAAAACTGGAAGTAGGAATCGACGAAATAGCTATTCCATTCTGGCTCAAAGCCGTTTGCAAATCGTTATAATTTATACGTTGTATTCCTGTTTCAGTAACTTTAAACGAATAGTATTTCTGGTTATAATCAATCCATTCATTACCAAAAGTTTGCCCTTTATAATTCAACGAGAAAGCAACAACACTCAGGAACAATAATAATATTTTATTTTTTATCTGTTTCATTTCTTTTGTTTTGGGCATGTCCTTTCTAATAAAAAATTAGAAAGGTCAGGCTATCCACTACATCTTTTATTTTTAAAAAAAATAAAAGGATGCCGTTTCTATCCTTCATGCAAAATAGACCTTGTTTTCTTAAGAAAAGTAAAATAGGACAACCTTATTTCTACTCATTTCAAAACTAAACTGCTGGGTCAATAAATTAAATTATTTTATAAAACAAGCTCAATTTACATTAATCAAAATATAAATATACTTAAAATATACGAATTAAAGCGCTACATTCTCCATTTCTACAAAACAAGAAACATCTTTCCAATAATTGGGATAAGATTTTTTCACAACTTCTAAATCATCAACTTCCAACCCTTTTATTTTTAAACACAACGGAGCAAATGCCATTGCCATTCTATGGTCTTTATAGGTTTTGATTACATCATTAGGAACATTTAGTTTATATTCATCAATTAGTTCTAGTTCCGAATTGTTTCGACTAATAAGTTCTACTTCAAATTTTATTAATTCATTTTTTAAAGCTTCCAATCGATTGGTTTCTTTTATAACCAAAGTCGATAAGCCTGTAAACCTAAATTTAAGCCCTATTCCTACACAAGTACAAACTAATGTTTGCGTCAAATCAGGAGTATTTGTCAAATCAATTGTTAGCACCATTTCTTTGTCGAATCGAAAATCTTTATTCTTTACTAGCTGAAGTCCTTTTTTATTCCAAATTGAAAGTACTCCAAAAGATTCAAATATTTTTGATAATACAGCGTCTCCTTGCCTACTATTTTTTACCAATCCATTCAATTGAATATTGCACGAAGAAGAAAGCGCTGCTATTTCATACCAATAAGAAGCGGCACTCCAATCCGATTCTATGTTTATTTTTTTAAACGTATATCGCTGTTTTTCAATTCTAAATTCCGTTTCTTTCACCTTTACAATTACATTAAAATAACGCATTAAATCAATGGTCATCTTCAAATATGGAGAAGAAACTATATTTTCCTTTAATTCAAGTTCAAGCCCATTTTCTAATATCGGAGCGATTAAAAGCAAAGCCGAAATATACTGAGAACTAACACTAGAATCAATAGATAAATGACCTCCTTTTAGTTTTTGTCCTTTTATAAGTAAAGGAGGAAAACCTTCTTTTTTTTGACACAAAATATCTGCACCTATTTTATTTAAAGCCTCTACTAATATTTTTATTGGACGTTGTTCCATTCGTTTTGAACCAGATAGCAAAAACTCTCGCTTACCTTGCATAGAAAGATAAGCTGTTAAAAACCGCATTGCTGTACCTGCATGACCTACATTTATCTCATAACTATCAGCAATATTGTTTAATATTTTTTCCAAAACCTTAGTATCTTCTGCTTCAGATAAATTACTAACATCAAGATTACTTTGAGCCAAAGCCCTTATAATTAAGACTCGATTAGACTCACTTTTAGAAGAGGGTAAATTTACCGTCGTATATACGCTTGTTTGTTTTAATGAAATCTTCACACCACGAAATTAAGAAAAGTTTTTTATGCACTACCATACTAACATTAAAATAGGATATTTATTTCAAATTGAATACTTTTGTTCTTTCCCTAGATTATCCTTATTAGAATAATAAGAATTTAAGCCAATCCTAAATGACGACATTAATCACCTAAACTTCAACAAATCAATATGAAAAAAATATATTACCTAAGCACTTGTGATACTTGCAAACGAATTATGAAAGAAATTCAAGTTGATGATTCTTGGGAAAAACAAGACATCAAAAAACAAGCGATTACAGTAGCTCAACTCGAAGAAATGAAACGTTTGTCGGGATCTTACGAATCTTTATTTAGCCGAAGAGCTATGAAATATAAACCCCTAGGATTAAAAGATAAAGTATTATCTGAAGATGATTACAAAAATTATATTTTAGAAGAATACACGTTTTTAAAGCGTCCTGTTGTGATTTTGGATTCGAAAATATTTGTTGGAAATTCAAAAAAAACGGTAATGAGTATTATTAATGAATTAGCGCCACGCAATGCCAAATAATATAAAAGCCCACATTGCTTTATTTTTGGTCAATTTAATTTACGCATTAAGTTACGGTTTTTCCAAAGACGTTATGAATGGTTATCTACCTGCTTTTACCTTTATTATGTTTAGGGTAATAGGAGCTACCTTTCTTTTTTGGGTTTTATTTTTCAAGACAGAAAAAATAGAAAAAAAGGATTTTTTAAAACTTGGTTTAGTTGCTGTTTTTGGAGTGGCAGCCAATCAACTCTTGTTTTTTGAGGGGCTATTTCACACTTCTAGCATTAACGCTTCTATTATAATGGTTAGCACACCGATTTTAGTCCTAGTTTTTTCGGCTATTTTACTTAAAGAACAAATTTCAAAACGCAAAATACTGGGGGTTTTTATTGGTCTTATGGGTGCTATAACTTTAATTAGCTTTAAAAACAATTCACCTCAAAATGAAGCGACATTGTATGGTGATTTATTAATCTTTTTAAATGCTTCTTCGTACGCCTTGTATTTGGTATTGGTTAAACCGTTGATGCAAAAATATTCTCCTTTTACAGTTATAAAATGGGTCTTTACTTTTGGAGCTATTTATGTTATCCCCTTCGGGTTGAGTCATTTTTCTGGAGCTACTTTTGAAATGCCTATTGCCATTATATTTAAAGTCGTATTTATAATTGTATTCACAACTTTTATTACCTATTTGTTTACAATGTATGCTCTCGACAAAGTTATGCCTACAACAGTAAGTGCTTACGTTTATTTACAACCTGTACTTACTACCATTTTTGCCTTAGTATTAGGCTATGGTAAACCAAACGTTATTCACCTTATTTGTGCCTTGGCTATTTTTATGGGAGTTTACCTTGTTAGTTTTAGCCCTGTGAAGAAAATTTAGAGCTATTATGCCCGAAGGTAATAGAGCTTAGTACGGTTATGCTAAGATTAGTAGTCGATTGCGGAAGCGGAATTTTTCAATTTACACTAATATTTTTGCGGACTACAATGGTCATATTTACTACTATTTCGGCTGTTATTTTTATACTTTGTTACCTACAGTGTATTCTCTTCAATTTCCAAAAAATTATTGTAAGTATTTGTCTTCATTATATCAATTTTAAAGTCTCCTTTTTTATTTTTAGTTATGATTACACTATCAAAACCTAACTTGTTT
>CAMZKF010000009.1 GCA_947311095.1 uncultured Flavobacteriales bacterium | reverse complement strand
GTATCAGAATCACCAACTATCTGGAAACCAATGGTTATAAATTTTTCAATAAAGAATTTATCTATTTCAATATTGACAGTAGCCTTAACAGCTATCAAGTTAATATTGCTTTACACGTTCAGAACTACAAAGAAAAAGACCCTGTTTACGACACTATAATAGAACGAAAACACGCCCAATACAATGTTATGAAAATTGAAGTTTATCCAAATTTTTCATTAAATGCTAGTAAAGAGTCTTATATCGACACCATTTCAAATGAAAATTATTTTGATATTATCGCTCGAAAAAAACAGTTTTTTAACCCCAACTTAATTTACAAATCCATACGATTTAAAGAAGGAGAATTATACAATAAAGAAAAAACAATAACAACTTACAAAACACTTGCTTCTTTAGGTGTTTTTAAATCTACATCTATTACTTTTGACACCTTAGAAAACGGCTGTAACGATTTAATTGCCAGAATTAGGTTGCAACCTGCAAAAATGCAATCGTTTACCATAGCATCAGACGGCACACACACAGATGGGCTACTAGGAATAGAAGGGCGTATTTCATATTCTCACAAAAACATATTTAAAGGAGCAGAAAAACTTCAAATCAGTTTGAATGGTGGACTAGAAATGCAACGCCTTTTAACTGATGAAGATTCACAAGAGGGAGTTATTGGAGCTGCAAATCTTAACAATACTTTTAATACTTTAGAGTTTGGTCCTCGAATTAGTTTACTTTTTCCTCGTTTCTTATTCTTAGAAAAGTTTTTTAAAAAAGCTTACAATCCTAAAACAGAATTGTCTGCCATTGTAAATTACCAAAGAAGACCCGATTTTACACGTAGTAAAGAAAACTTTTCTTACGGTTATGTTTGGCACGAAAAAGCTCCAATTACCTATCGTTTCACACCTATAAATATTAGTGCCATTAAGATTAATAAATCAACCGCCTTTGAAAACAAAATCAACTCCTTAAACGACCGCTTACTTGCTGCTAGTTACCAAAATCACATTATTGCGAGTACTAAATTAGCTTTCACTTACAATGGGCAAAAAGCTAAGCGAAAACGAAAAAACATCTTTTATTTTCAATCAGCATTAGAAACAGCAGGAAATTCGCTTAGGGCTTTTTCTAAACTCACAAAGCAACCTTTAAACAATCAGAATGCTTATGAATTTTTAGGCATTCGTTTCGCTCAATTTGCAAAGCTTTCTATTGACGTTAGACATTACAATATTATAACACCTAAGGTAAAGTTAGTTTCTAGAATTGCAGGCGGAGTAGGAATACCTTTAAAAAATTTAAGCGAGGCATTGCCATTCGAAAAAAGTTTCTATTCTGGAGGAGCAAACGGACTAAGAGCTTGGAAAGCAAGAACTATGGGACCTGGCTCGTACTACGATTCTACTAAAAGTTTTGACAAAATAGGAGACATTCAAATGGAGGGGAATATCGAATTAAGATTCCCTATTTCCGGTTGGATTGAAGGTGCTATATTTGCCGACGCAGGTAACATTTGGTTAATTAACAACGACTCGCTGAGGGTTGGAGGTCAATTTAAAACCGAAAATTTCGTTTCTGAAATAGGTATCGGTACAGGTGTTGGAGTACGAATGGATTTAGATTTTTTTATTATTCGATTTGATTTTGCCATGCCCATTCGAAATCCTGCACTTCCCAAAAAAGAGCGTTGGATTGGCTATGGAAAATGGAAAGCTCCTAGTAGCTATAATGACGGTAGTTTTAGAAATGATTTTTTTCCATGGCAATTTAATTTAGGAATTGGATACCCCTTCTAATTAATCAAAAACAAATAAGACAATGAATAAACTAACAGGTACTTTGAGAACTAATATTTCTATTGGAAGTGAAGTAGAAATTGTACAAAAACACCATCAAAAATCGGGAGAACTTACGACTGGTTTTGTAGAAAAAATACTAACAAAATCGCCTAAACATACACACGGTATAAAAGTAAAATTAGAAACAGGTGAAATTGGTAGAGTTAAATATGTAATTGACGACGAATTATAATGTTCCCTAAATTAATCAAAGCAATAACTCAAACCGAAAGTTTAATCGATTTGAGTTTATTCCATCTGATTGGTTAACACAACAAACTATTATCAAGTTTGCATTACACCTACATTATACGCTTTTTCTATCGGAGCATGATTTGCAGCATCAATTCCCATAGAAATCCATTTACGAGTATCGAGAGGGTCTATAATTGCATCTAACCAAATTCTTGAAGCGGCATACAATGGTTTGGTTTGATTATCGTATTTTTCTTTTACTTTGTTATACAAATCATCTTCTTCTTTTTTTGTTAGCTCTTCTCCTTTTGCCTTCTTGCTTGCGACTTCAATTTGCAACAATACTTTTGCTGCTTGAGCTCCTCCCATTACAGCTACTTGAGCGGTAGGCCAACCCACAATCAAACGAGGGTCATAAGCTTTTCCGCACATAGCATAGTTCCCTGCTCCATAAGAATTACCTAAAATAATGGTAAATTTAGGAACTACTGAATTTGCCATTGTACTCACCAATTTAGCTCCATCTTTTATAATTCCTCCATGCTCAGACCGAGATCCAACCATAAAACCACTAACGTCTTGTAAGAATACTAATGGAATTTTCTTTTGGTTACAATTCATAATAAACCGAGCTGATTTGTCGGCACTATCGCTATAAATCACTCCTCCAAATTGTACTTCTCCACTTTTAGTTTTTATAATTTCTCTATTGTTTGCTACTATTCCAACTGCCCAACCATCAATTCTAGCATAACCACAAATAATTGTTTTACCATATCCTTCTTTATATTCCGTAAATTCAGAGTTATCGACCAATCGTTCGATTATCGATAAGGTTCGATATGGAGTATTTCTTGATTCTGGAAATATTCCATAAATTTCTTTTTCGTCTAATTTAGGTTTACTTGGTTGTTTTCTATCAAAACCAGCATCTTCAGATTTACCTATTTTGTCCATTATGTCTCTAATGGTTTTTAAACAGGTTTTGTCATCGGGGCTTTTATAATCGCACACACCGCTAATTTCGGTATGAGTAGTAGCCCCTCCTAAGGTTTCGTTATCTATATTTTCTCCAATAGCCGCTTTTACTAAATACGAACCAGCCAAAAATATGCTTCCTGTTTTATCAACAATTAAAGACTCGTCGCTCATAATTGGCAAGTAAGCTCCTCCCGCAACACAACTTCCCATTACGGCTGCTATTTGAGTTATTCCCATACTGCTCATCACAGCATTGTTTCTAAATATTCGTCCGAAGTTTTCTTTGTCTGGAAAAATTTCGTCTTGTAAAGGCAAAAATACTCCTGCACTATCTACTAAATAAAGAATAGGCAATTTGTTTTCAATTGCTATCTCTTGAGCTCTTAAATTCTTTTTACCTGTAATGGGAAACCAAGCTCCCGCTTTTACCGTCGCATCATTTGCTACAACAATACATTGCTTTTCTGCTACGTAACCGATTACAACTACAACTCCAGCCGCAGGGCATCCACCGTATTCTTTGTACATTCCATAACCAGCAAAAACACCTATTTCTATACGGTCTGCTCCTTTGTCCAATAGTAAGTCAATTCTCTCTCTAGCAGTTAATTTTCCTTTTGAATGATGTTTTTCTATTCGTTTTTCTCCTCCTCCTAATGATATTTTATCGATTTGACGATTCAATGCTGCTATTTTCAACTTTATTTCATCTTCGTTCTTATTAAATATAAGTTCTTGTTTCTTATTGGTCTTAGTCATGGGTATAATTTAGTGTGTTCTACAAATATACTTAAAACAAATAACTTTTATTCGTCTTCTTTTTATTTTTTTATTTATGTAAATGAGAACGTGTCTTCTTCTTTTTCTAAATGATAATTTTAGAGCATTCTAAAAGTGAAATACTTTTATTCGCCTTTATTTTTTTTCATGAACTTTCAACGATAGTTTTTTTTTTAGCTGGAAATTAATATTCAAGACATAACGAAAATAAGGGTCATAAAAAAGACTTCAAAAAAATAGTTTCTTCAAAAAAATAAATTTAATTTTGGATAGATTATACATTTATTATTTGCGTTAGAGATAGAAGTGGCAGCTTTTTGTTTTTAACAACCTAGAAAAACTAGTCAAAAAGAGCGATTTTATGAGCTCCTTTTGGGCTTAGTGTTCTGTTGTTGAAATCAAAAACTACAAACGGACAGCTCGTTTAAACGCCCTAAAAAAACAGTTACTAAAAGTAGCTCAACATCAAAAAGCATGAAATACATTATATTTTTAGTTCTAAATTTTACTCTTGTTTTCGTTAGTTTTTCGCAACACCTTCATTGCGGAACCGATGAAATGCATCAAGAATTATATTTGAATCGACCTGGTATTCGTCAAAAAGTAATTGATAACAACATTGAATTGGAGAATTTTACACAGCAATTTGCCTTAAACTACAATCAAAACATTCAGACTAAAGGTGTTATTTCTTATACTATTCCCGTGGTGTTTCATGTTATTCACAATTATGGAGTCGAAAATGTTAGCAATGCTCAAAGACTTGATGGGTTAAGGATTTTGAACGAAGGGTATCAAAAAAGAAATCCCGATACTGCTTTATTAATTAGCCCTTTTAAAGCAATAGCTGCTGATTGTGAGATTGAATTTCGACTGGCTCAAATTGACCCCGACGGAAATTGTACTAATGGAATAACTCGTCATGTGGATTCTAGTACTTACTCTGGTTTTCATAATGTAAAAGAGATTGTTCACTGGGATCCTTCAAAATACTTAAACATTTATATTTGCAACCAAGCGGCGGGGTTGGCTGGTCATTCGTTGATGCCTCCTTCTGCTGACACTGTTCCTGAATGGGACGGTATTGTTCTTCAACATTCTTACCTTGGTACGATTGGTACAGGAAGTGTTTTAGGGGCTAGAGTTATTGTTCATGAAGTTGGACATTACTTAAATTTACAACATATATGGGGAGGAAATAATGTTCCAAACTTCCCTTATTTACCTGTTGGAGATGCTGGAAATTGCGCCTTTGACGATGGGGTAGCTGACACTCCAAATACGATTGGAAATTCGGGGCAAAATCTTTCTACCAGTTCTTGTGGTTCACTAGACAATATGCAAAATTTTATGGAATACACCTACCTAAATAGTATGTTTACCGAAGGTCAAAAAATACGGATTCACGCTGCATTGAATTCTAGTATGGCACATCGCAACAATCTTTGGTCTCCCCAAAACTTAATTGCGACAGGACTAAGTGGCAATACCCCTATTTGTGCAGTGGAATTAGAAGCTACAAAACACTATTTTTGCAGTGGAGATAGCACTGTTTTTACCGACTTATCTTATCCTAACATATCTTCTAGAACATGGATTTTTCAAGGAGGAACTCCTTCAACTTCTACTCAAGAATCGGTTTCGGTCACCTATTCTACTCCTGGTATTTACAACGTTCAATTGAGTGTTACCAATGCTTTAGGAACACAAGCTATTATCAAAAATAGCTTTATAGAAGTTTTTGAAACACCTGCCAACAGAACTGCATTAATCGAAGGTTTTGAAGGTTTAACGTCTCTCGAAAATTCGCATTGGTTTACCGACAATAATACAGGAACATGGGCTATCGCTAATAATGTAGGGAGAAATAGCGACCAAAGTATTCGATTAACGAATTTCAATGATTTTTCGGGGCGTAAAACTAGTTTTATATCCAAGCCTATCGACGTGTCAAATGCTAATAACTTGGTGCTATCTTTTGATTATGCTTTTACTAAAAAAACAACTACACCTACTTCCGATAGGTTAAAAGTTTTGGTGAGTAAAGATTGCGGAAAAACGTGGTTAACAAGAAAAACAATATCGGCTAGTTACTTAAGTACTACTGATTCTCCTATTTCTACTACATTTATCCCTAACAACTCTCAATGGAAAAATGTTTCAATCACAAATATTAGTAGCTCTTATATGACTAATAAGCTGATGGTAAAGTTTGAATTTAAAGCTGGAGGTGGCAACAATATTTACATCGACAATATCAATTTATTTGATCCAGCATGGGCTAACATTGATGAAAACTCGAATAAAAAAACAACTATATTTCCAAATCCAGCCTCAAAAACGGTTACCGTCCAATTCAATTCTAAAATCGACAACCCTACTGTTTCAATCTATGATTTAACAGGGAAATTAGTTTTAAAAACAATTCTAAAAGATAAAGCAAACAACTGTAAATTAAACATTGAAAACTTGGCTAAAGGCACTTACATTTTGACAATAGGACAAGACAGAAAAAAACTAATTGTTAATTAATTTTTATTCTCTAACCTAAAAAAGCATTCATAAAATCAACTATATATTATTAGTTATTTAACTGTAAATATCCCTATAAATAGTTTTTTTTGCGTTAGGGATAGTAGCAATTGTTTGAGCTCTTTTTTGTTTTTTTTTATTATAAAAAACAAAAAAAGCGAGTGCGGATAGCCCGCTCGAACGCCCAAGAACGAAACTTTGATTATTTTTTTATTAATTTAAGTGTAATTTTTCTATCTACATAACGTCTATTGGATGGAGGTTTAAAATATTATTAATTCGGCGGTTTTATACGCTGTTTTTTTTTAGTACTTTTAAGAAAAATTTTACAAACCTATATTTTAATTTATTCGTTTTATTTAGAGCTATGCAAAAAAAGAAATTTTTAAAGATTGGAATTGTTCTTTATCCTACTTTTGGAGGAAGTGGTGTGGTTGCAACCGAATTGGGAAAAGAACTCGCTAGTAAGGGACATGAGATTCATTTTATTACTTATAGCCGCCCTGTTAGGTTAGGAGAATTGAGGGGTAATATTTTTTTTCATGAAGTTTCGGTTTCCGAATACCCTCTGTTTGACCACACGCCCTACGAACAAGTTTTGACGAGTAAATTAGTAGATGTGGTAAAATACGAACAATTGGATTTATTGCACGTTCATTATGCGATACCTCATGCTTCGGCGGCTTATATGGCGCAACAAATTTTAAAGTCTCAATTCATTAATATTCCTTTTATTACAACTTTGCACGGGACGGACATTACACTTGTGGGAAAAGACCCTTCTTTTGAACCTGTTATTACTTTTTCGATTAACAATTCTAATGCGGTGACGACGGTTTCGGAAAGTTTGAAACAGGATACTTACCAACATTTTAAGATTACCAATGATATAAAAGTTATCCCTAATTTTATTTGTACGAATCATTACAATTTAGAAAATAATGAGGCTTATAAAAAGAGGTATGCACCTAATGGCGAATTTATTATTACACATATTTCTAATTTTAGAGCAGTAAAAAGAGTTGATGATGTTGTTCGTGTTTTTAATCGATTAAAAAAAGTAGTCCCATGCCGATTGTTATTTGTAGGCGATGGACCTGAACGAATTAAAATAGAACGAGGGTGTAGAGACTCTTGCGATAGAAATGATGTTTTATTTTTGGGGCATTTAGAATCGACTAAAGAGGTTTTAAATATTTCTGATTTATTTATTCTTCCTTCTGAAACGGAAAGCTTTGGTCTTGCAGCACTAGAAGCTTTGGCAAGTAGAGTTCCTGTAATTACTACAAATTCTGGAGGTTTGCCCGAGGTTGTTGACCATGGTGTGAATGGTTTTCTGTCTGATGTAGGCGATGTTGAAGACATGACTAAGAATGCATTGTTATTGTTAGAAGACAAATCTCTTTTGGAGACTTTTAGTGAAAACGCTTACAAGAAAGCTTTAAAATTTGACATTTCGGAAGTTTTACCCATTTATGAGCAACTCTATTTTGATACTTGTTGTTCGATGAGTTGTAGTTGATTTTTTTTTGTATTTTTGACAAATAATATTCAATTCTATTAAATTTTGAAAGTTTACCATAACCTAGAGGATTTTAAAAATGTAAATAAACCAATCATTACGGTTGGTACATTTGACGGTGTGCACATTGGTCACCAAAGAATTTTAAATCGGTTAAAAGAAATTGCTTTAAAAACGGGAGGCGAAACTGTTTTATTGACTTTTTTCCCTCACCCTAGAATGATTTTATTTCCTGATTCTCATGGATTAAAACTCATTAATGCTTTAAATGAAAAAATAAAACTTCTCGAACAATTTGGTTTAGATCATTTGATTATACTCCCTTTTGATAAGGAATTTTCTCAAACAGCTCCTGAAGAATATGTAAAACGCTTTTTAATTGATAAAATTAACTTACATACAATTGTAATAGGATACGACCATCAATTTGGAAAAAACAGAGCAGGAAACTTAGCTTTGTTAAATAAATTAGCTCCAAGATACCACTTTTTTGTGGAAGAAATTTCAGCCCAAGAGATAGACGAAATAAAGGTAAGTTCGACAAAAATAAGACTTGCCATTTCTAAAGGAAATATAAGAATAGCAACACAATATTTAAATCATTATTTTACTTTAGAAGGAAAGGTTATAAAAGGAGAACAGATTGGAAGAACAATAGGTTTTCCTACGGCTAATATTTATTTAGAATATAATTATAAAATTGTTCCGAACAAAGGGGTTTATGCTATTACAAGTATAATTGACGGAATAAAATACAACGGAATGTTAAATATTGGAACCCGTCCGACTGTAAACGACGAAAACTCTATCACAATTGAAGCTCATTTTTTCTCATTATCACAAGATTTATACAATCGTATAATTTGCGTTTCTTTTGTTAAAAAACTTCGAAATGAAATGAAATTTGATTCACTTGAAGCCTTGAAAAATCAATTGGAAAAAGATAAATTAACCGCTTTGGAAATACTATCTACCGTTAATGTATAAATACATAAATATAGCTGTTTTTTTATTTCTATTCTTTATAGTTGAAATTAACTATGGACAAACTATACCTTCTAGTCTCGATACTTGCCATAGATACACCTCACTTGAAGAAGCTAATAAAGCTCCTTTAAACGTTAGAGTTTTAACCCTTCAAAGAAACAAATTAACTACAATTCCTACTTCTATTTTAAAATTTAAAAATTTGGTCTATTTAGATTTGTCAAAAAATAAGATTACATCCATTCCAAATGAAATAAATGTACTTTCTAAATTAGAGATTTTAAATTTAAATAAAAATAGGATTAGTGATTTACCTGCTTCTTTTGGTCAATTGATTCACTTAAAAAAATTATATTTAAGTAAAAATTACCTTTCTCATTTTCCTTTAGAAATTTTAGAATTAACTAATTTAACGGTACTCGTTCTCAATCAAAACGAAATTACTACAATTCCCTATGGTATTCAGGACTTAAAGGCTTTAACTTACATTGATTTTTGGTACAATAATTTTACTTCTTTACCTGAAAGCATCAAAAATCTAACAAATCTAAAAGAAATTGATTTGCGAGTTACAGGATTGAGTCCTGCTGAAAAAAAGAAAACAATTGAGCTACTCCCAAATACAGAGATTCATTATTCTAACTCTTGCAATTGTGGGTATTGATACCAACTTAACATTTAAATGCGCCTAATAAATAGTTTCTTTTCTCACTTATTTTCTTCAAAAAATAAATTCATAACTTTGGCTATGAATGGATTTTTATTCATCAAT
>CAMZKF010000008.1 GCA_947311095.1 uncultured Flavobacteriales bacterium | reverse complement strand
CTTTAGAACGGTTATTTAAAAACTCGTGCATTAGTTCTGCTTCAATATTATACTCCATTACGCCTGGTTTTATAAAAGAGAGTAATCTTCTAACTCCTTTTTCTGTAATATTACAAGCTTTTTGCATTGAATCAATTTCAATAGCATGTTTAACTGAGCGAATTTTATGCATAATAGGGGCACTTCTTTCGTATTCGTGCAATGGATATTGAGCTTTACACTTTTTTATAAAACGATCTTCTCTATTTTCTGCTTCTTTATTGGCTCTAAGGTGCTCGTTTGTGTTTAAGTAAATACGTTCGGCGGTAGTAACCAAAGATTCAAATATTCTATCAAAATCTTGTAACCAATAAACTGTTTTTATTCCTGAAACTTCAAACGCTTGATTTTCATTTAGTTTTTCTCCTTCCCATATTGCGATGGTCTCGCTGGTTTCTTTCAAAAATAAAACTTCTCTATGTTTTTCGTCTTTACAATCGGGAAACAATAATAAAATACTTTCTTCTTGGTCTATTCCCGACAAGAAAAAAATATCTCTATGCTGTACAAAAGGTGTTGTGCTGTCAGCTCCTGTTGTAATAATGTCGTTAGAATTAAATATTGCGATTGAATTAGCCTTTAGCTCTTTTGTATATTTAGCTCTATTATGTATAAATAATGAGTTATCTATTTGTTCGTATTTCATCGTTTTATTATTTGTTTTATTGTAAATAAACTGTTTTGATTAATGTTTTATAAGTCCCATATATCCCTCCTCCTGCTTCAGTAGCTTCTTGAAGTATTGAGTTTTTGGTTCTAACCAATTGAATGGTATAATTTCCAGCTTCTAATGCCGACAATTTATTTGATGGTAAAGTTACTGAAATAGCATTTACGGCAGATGATGTAAAATAAGTATATTCATTGGACGCACTTTTTAGTTTGACCTTTACTTCTTCATATTGTTGAAGAACATTTCCATTCCAAGTTAAAGAAAAATCACTATTCCTATTAATTGTATCCACCGTAAAATCTATTGGAAGGTAAGATATGGTGTTGTTAAATTCATTTCCGTTAGCATTTTTAAAATAGAAAGTGCCTGAATTTTGAAAACCATTTTGAGCGGTTTCATAATGCATCATTGGAAGCGTTTTTTCTTCCATATCACTTCCGTTAAACTTAGCTTTACTAGGCGTACTAATTTCGAGAGGAGTTCCTGTTAAACTTCCAAATGTAAAATAAGAATATGCAACTGTTTCATTGTCATTTTTATCGTAAACAAGTTCATATACGGTATAAATTCTATTTTGATTTACATCTTCGGAGTTTTCTTTTTCACAAGAAAAAATAACACTTCCTAAACCTAGTAATATTATTATTTTTTTTAACATAGCTTTTTTTTACGATTATACGACTAAAAAACATGCCATGTTTACAATTTTAAATCATGCCCCATTTTTTCCTTCTTAGTTTTTAAGTATTTTTCGTTGTGTACGTTACAAGTAATTTCTAGAGGAATATTTTCTACAACTTCTAATCCATAGCCAACCAATCCTGTTCTTTTCTTAGGATTATTACTCATCAATTTCATTTTACTAACACCTAATTTGTGCAGTATTTGAGCTCCTATTCCATAATCTCTATAATCGGCTAAAAATCCAAGTTTCTCATTTGCTTCTACGGTATCAAATCCTTCTTCTTGAAGCTTGTAAGCTTTTAATTTATTCATTAAACCGATACCTCTCCCCTCTTGATTCATGTACAAGACTACTCCTTTACCTTCTTTTTCAATTTTTTTCAACGCTTCTTCCAATTGAGGTCCACAATCGCACCTAAGAGAACCTAAAATATCTCCTGTTACACAAGATGAATGAACCCTAACTAAAACAGGTTCGTCTTTTTCCCATTCGCCTTTAATGATAGCTAAATGCTCTTCTCCCGTAGTGGGAACGGTGAATGCTTTAAGAATAAAATCGCCGTGTTTGGTTGGCATATTCACTGTTACAACCTCTTCTACCAACGATTCAAACTTCATTCTATATTGAACCAACGATTCGATTGTTATGATTTTTAAATCGTGTTTTTTTGCTATGACTTTTAACTCGGGTAACCTAGCCATTGTTCCGTCTTCATTTAGTATTTCTACTAAAACACCTGCTGGTTCTAATCCTGCTAATCGAGCTAAATCGACACTAGCTTCAGTATGACCTGTCCTTCTTAAAACCCCTCCATCTCTTGCTTTCAAAGGAAATATATGCCCTGGACGACCTAAGTCTTCTGGTTTTGTATTGGGATCAACCAATGCTTGAATTGTTTTTGAGCGATCGCTTGTAGAAATACCTGTGGTGCAACCATTACCTATTAAATCTACCGAAACAGTGAAAGGTGTAGCATGTAAAACTGTGTTTTTAGAAACCATTAGGTCTAATCCTAGTTCGTCACATCGCTTAGCTGGAAGTGGAGCGCAAATTAATCCTCGACCATATTTAGTCATGAAATTTATAATTTCTGGCGTAATATTAGATGCGGCTGTAATAAAGTCTCCTTCATTTTCTCTATCTTCATCGTCTATAACGATTATTACTTTCCCTTGCTTTAAATCTTCTAAAGCTTCTTCGATTGTGTTTAAGTTCATTTCTTTTTGCTTATAATGCTATTACTGAAACCAAATAGTTCTTCGGAGTTGTATGTCAATTCCCCCCTCGTTTCGTTAGAAAATTCGTTATAACCAATTACAACTTATTTTTCTATCGCCTTGTGAATAAAATTAACATCGCCTAGAAAAAAACGGAAAGCTAATCAGTTTCAATGTACAAAGGTAGTTATTTTTAATTACACTTCCTCTTTACAATGGTTTGTTTATGCGTTTGCTATTTTATAATTTATTCATCAAATATTTATAAAGCTCTACCATTGTTTTTATATCGTATTTGTGTACTTTTTCGTTTGCCGAATGCACATTATCTTCTGCTGCTCCAATAAATAACCAATCCATTGGGTAAGGCGAATTTTGAAGTTGATTTCCGTCGCTTCCTCCTGCTCCTTCGACTTCTAACTGAAAAGGTATTTTACTTTCTTTGGCTAACGCTATTATTTTATTCAAATAACTTCTTCTAGGTATTCCTGAATCACGCATTGAAATGGCTACTCCTTTCCCATGTTCGACTCCTTCTGTAACCCAAGTTATATCTGATATTAAATTTTGAGTGACTCCCCATTTTTCAAAAATAAACTTAGCCAAGTAGCCTACACTTCCTCCTCCATGCTCTTCCCAACATGAAAAAACAATGACTCCGTCTTTTAATGTTTTCGCCAATTGCAAAGCATTCCAAATCCCTAAACGATTGTCCATGTAACAACATTGAACATAGTCGTCATCTTCTCTCCAATTGGGTTTATAAACGAGTTCTGTTCCTCTATCTATGGTTCTATCAAAAACGTATTCTGGATGCTTATTTCCTTTTTCGTCTTCAATTACAACCAATTCTGTTTCAATTTTACCCTTGCTATCCTCTCCTACTAATTGTGTTCCTTCTTCGAGAACAGGACCTCCTATTTTGACTAATTCTCTACCATATTTTACTGTAAACCCAATAGAATCCATGTGTGAATAAACTGCTGTACGAGGTGTTCCAAATTTTAGTACTATACAATCTTGAAATCCTTTTCCATGATATATTTCGGGTTGTGACTCCCAATTTTCTTTATGGGTCTCGATGTATTCTAACAAATATTCTTTTAATGCAATTTCATTTCCTGCTGGAGCATGAATTTGACAAAGTTTTTTTAATAATTCCATTCTTTTATTTTTCTTTTTATTAGCTCTAATTCCCATTAAATAATGCTATTTAATTTATAAATAGTGAATGCAAGCAAAAATTTATTTTCACCGTTAAAGTAAAGCAAAGTTACAGTTTTTTAATCAATTCAATAAATGTACGTTCCAAAACATTTCTTATCTGATTTGCTCTTGTAGCACTATAATCCAATTCATTATCCTTCATATAAAGTAATTTTATCATTTCTAACTGCAATGCATTTACGCCTTGTGTTGGACTCCCAAAATAACGTGTCAAATGACCTCCTTTAAAAGGTGTATTATGATTGACTTGATAGTTAGAATTTGACAATTCTTTTAATGCGGTTTGTATTAATTCTTTTCGAGCTGTTTTTTCATCATTGTCTCCCAATATTATATCTGGGAATTTTTCTTTTCTAATGGTAGGAACAAAAGAACGTATCGAATGTGCGTCCCAAAATAAAACTTCTTTAAAATCGCTTTTCAACTCAGTAATTAATTCCTCTATTTTTTGATAGTAAGGCCAGTAATAGTTGGTTAATCTTCGGTTAACCTCTTCGACTGAAGGTTCTAGTTCTTTTTGTTTATATAGTTTATTTCCAAAAAAGTCTGTTGTAGGCGTAAGTGCTGTAATTATTCTTCCATCTCCATATAAAGGTTTGCTTTCTGGATCTCTATTCAAATCAATAACCCAACGGCTATATTTGGCATATATAATTGTAATACCTAATTCGGTAGCAAAGCTGTACAATTCTTGAACAAACCAATCTGTATCGTCGGGTTGTTGGATTTTTGTTGGATTATAGTGTCCTTTTAATTCTGAAGGAAATTCAGTTCCACAGTGAGGAACACTTAAAATAAAAGGGGTTTTTTTTACTTTAGGTTCTATAATATAATATGGCTCCATTGTTTTATATTTTAAACAAAAAAGCACCTTAAATATAAAAATTTAAAGTGCCTTGTTTTTTTATAATTTCTATTTTATTTAATCTAAATCTAATATGTATTCAACTGCAGATGGTTCATCTTTTGTGATATTTAAAACGGTATGTAGTTGTGAAATTTCAATCATCTTTTTGACAGATGGTTGCAGGTCGCATATTATAAATGTTCCATTGACAGATTTAGTTAATCGATTGCCAACCAATAAAGCACTTAATCCCGACGAATCACAATATTTTGAATTGGCTAAATTAACAATTAAATTTTTATGATTTTCTTGACCTAACGCTACCAAACTAGCTTTTAATTCTGGTGCAACTAATGAGTCTAACTTTTCTACGTTAGCTTCTATTATTACAAAATTATCGTGTTTTTTTATTTCGAAATTCATAGCTTCCTTTTATTCATTTTTTCGAAGATAAGAATTTATAATTATATTTTGTAATTTTTATTTATTTTTATTTCTCTTCTACTAATAATGAATGATTGTTTGCCCTTTTATCATTGGCATAAGCTATAATCGGTTCTATTTTTTCTTTGCTAACCCAAATTATTTGCGTTAGAGATAGAAGTGGTAGCTTTTGGGTTTTAAAAAACTAGTAATACTTAGACGAAAAGAGCGATTTTATGAGCTCCTTTTGGGCTTAGTGTTACTTTTTTTAACACTCAAAACTACAAACGGATAGCTTGTTTAAACGCCCTAAAAAAAAATATTTATTTCTACTACTATTTTCTATTTACGACAGGATCTATTGCCCCCAAAATTATAGTGTAAAAATAAAAAAATGAAGCCAAACGAAAAAAAGCTATTTGAAATCAGTACCTTAGCAATCTAATTTTTAGCCATGCGAATTTTAATAAAAAAAGTAACCATCGTTGACCCCTACTCATCTTTAAACAACAAGGTGAAAGACGTTTTTATTACAAACGGAAAAATTGAACAAATAGGAGTCGATTTAGAGGTCGATTACACGCTATTAATTGCAGAAGAAAACCTACATATCTCTCCTGGTTTATTTGATTTTAGAGCTACGTTTGGAGAACCTGGCTTGGAGACCAAAGAAGATTTTGAATCAGGGGCAAAAGCAGCCCAATTAGGAGGTTTTACAGGTATTGCAATTACTCCCAATACCCAACCCACGATTAGCAACCGACACACGGTCGAATATGTTGTAAATAAAACTAAAGGAGGTCTTGTCAATGTTTATCCGACGGGAAGTGTTTCGCAAGAAATTGAGGGGAAAGAATTGGCTGAATTATACGACATGAAATTGGCAGGAGCGATAGCCTTTTCGGACGGTAAAAAAGCGATTCAAAACCCTAATTTATTATCCAGAGCATTGTTATACAGCAAACCATTTGACGGTTTAATTGTTTCCTTTGCAAACGACCAATCGATTAATCACAATGGAAAGATTAGCGAAGGTATTGTCAGTACCAATTTAGGTTTGGAAGGCATTCCTCATTTAGCTGAAGAAATACAAATTTCAAGAGATATTTATTTAGCTGAATACAATGATTCTCCTATTCATTTTGCTTCTATTTCGTCGGCAAAAACGGTAAAACTGATTAAAGAAGCAAAAGACAACAATTTAAAAGTAACCTCTGATATTGCGGCACATCAACTTCTATTCACCGATAAAAGCACCTTGAATTTCGATTCAAACTTTAAAGTCCTACCTCCTTTTAGATTAGAAAAAGACATTGAAGCATTGATAAAGGGACTAAAAGAAAACACCATTTCGGTCATTTGCTCTGACCACACACCAATAGAAATTGAAGACAAAGATAAAGAGTTTGATTTAGCTAAATTTGGTATCGTAAATTTACAAACAGCCTTTCCGTCTATGCTAACTAAACTAGCACCAATACTCGGTTTGGATTTAATTATAGAAAAAATGGCTATTGAACCTCGAAAAATATTAAAGCTTCCAATACCTTGCATTGATGAAAATGAAAAAGCCAATTTTGTATTATATACACCTTCTAAAAAATGGACATTTAAGAAAGAAAACATTGTTTCTAAAAGTAAAAACTCTCCATATTTTGACTTTGAATTTACAGGAAAAGTATATGGTGTATTCAATAATTCTCAACTAAACATAAACTAAACTATGCGCTATTTTGTAACTGGTATCGATACCGAAATAGGAAAAACAATTGTTTCTGCAATTCTAGTAGAAGCTTTGTCTGCCAACTATTGGAAACCCATTCAAAGTGGAGAACTAGACCATTCTGACAGCCAAAAAATAAACGAATTAACCTCTAAAAGAATTATAATCTACCCCGAATCTTACCGTTTAACTCACCCCTTATCGCCTCATTTATCGGCAAAAAAAGATGGGATAGAAATTCAGTTGATGAACCTAATACCTCCAACCTCTACCAAACTAATAATAGAAGGAGCAGGAGGAGCTATGGTTCCTATAAACGAAAATGGGAATTATGTTACCGATATTATTCCTTATTGCAATGCCGAAATTCTGCTTGTAATTAAGCATTATTTGGGAAGCATAAACCACACCTTGCTAACAATTAACTATCTAAAATCGAAGTCGTTTAACATTAAAGGCATCATCGTAAACGGAGCAGAAGACAAAGAATCGGAAGCTATAATCACAAAAAATACAGGTGTCCCTATTTTATTTAACATTCCTATTGCAGAAAATTTAGACCAAAAATTCATAAAAGAACAAGCTAAAATCATAAGAAAAAGTGGAATCCTAGATTTAGAAGAAAGTTACACTTTTCAACCCAATAAAAAAAGCTCCTAAATTCACAGACAAGGAGATTAATTTGGGCGTTCGAGCGGGCTTTACACTATATCTTTTTTCATTTTCGAATGCTTCGAAAACAAAAAAAGGATGCCGTTTCAATCCCTAACGCAAACAAAAAACAACAAGCTTTGAGTATATTCCATAAACTTTCTTATTTTTGTAGTTTAACACACCTTAAATGAACATTGTAAAACTTCACGACAAGTCTTTTAGACCATTTATTTCAAGTAAAGAAATAGATAAAGCTATAAAAAACGTAGCCATTAAAATACAAAAAGATTACGAAAACAAAAAGCCATTATTCTTAGGCATCTTAAACGGCTCTTTTTTATTTACAGCCGACTTAGTTCGAGAATTTGACGGAGATTGCGAAGTATCTTTTTTAAGAATGGCTTCTTATGAAGGAACAGCAACAACAGGAACTGTAAATACCATAATGGGATTAAAAGAATCGTTAAAAGACCGTCATGTAATTATAATTGAAGATATTGTAGATACAGGAAATACAGTAGAAAAACTTTTTGAAGAACTAGAAAAAGAAAAACCCGCATCGCTCAAAATAGCTACGCTATTATATAAGCCAAAAGCCTACACCAAACAAATACCAATCGACTATGTAGCAAAAGAAGTAGGTAACGAATTTTTAGTTGGTTACGGATTAGACTACGACGGATTGGGAAGAAATTTAAAAGATATTTACATCATAAACGAATAAAAAAACATCAAAAACACTTATTATGTTAAACATTGTATTATTTGGACCTCCGGGAGCAGGAAAAGGAACACAAGCAGCAAAATTAGTTGCTAAATATAACCTCATACACTTATCTACTGGAGACATATTTAGAGCTAATATAAAAGGAGAAACAGAATTAGGCGTATTGGCAAAGCAATACATCAGCAAAGGAGACCTTGTTCCTGATGAAGTTACTATAAAAATGCTAGAAAGTGAAGTAGAAAAAAATGGAGATGCCAAAGGTTTTATTTTTGATGGTTTTCCTAGAACAACTTTTCAAGCAGAATCTTTAGACAAATATTTAGCAGGCAAAAGAACCGAAGTTTCGGTAATGCTAGCCTTAGATGTAGCCGAAGATGAATTGGTTAAAAGAATTTTAAACCGAGCAAAAGATAGTGGAAGAGCTGACGATGCCGATGAAAGCATTATTAGAAACCGAATAGAAGTTTACAACAAGCACACCGCTGTAGTTGCAGATTATTATGCGGCAAAAGGTAAGTTTAAAAAAATAGATGGAATTGGTTCTATCGAAGAAATTTCTGAGCGCTTATTTAACGCAATAGAAAAATAAAACAAATTAAAAGGCACAGTTTCTTCCAATTGAAATTCTGTGCCTTTTTATACTCAATACAATTAGCTTTTTTGGAAATTTGGCTTTTTTCAAAGCTTAGACGTAAAATAGAATGTAATTAAATTCTATTTTACAACGGTAGCATTGATAAAAACTGACACCAAAAAAAACTATTTATTTTGAATATATTTACAAACGAATATCCGTTTGTACAACAACAATTAAGACAAGTAAAATGGCAAGTTCAAACTTTGTAGATTACGTAAAAATATGCTGTCGCTCTGGTAAAGGAGGAGCAGGATCAAAACATTTCCATAGAGACAGACTAACCTCAAAAGGAGGTCCTGACGGAGGCGATGGAGGTCGAGGAGGACACATAATATTGAGAGGAACAAATAATGAATGGACATTACTACACTTAAAATACAGAAAACACGTTATTGCCAAACCTGGTTTCCCTGGTAGTTCTAGTCGAAGTTTTGGAAAAGAAGGCGAAGACGAATACTTGGACGTTCCATTAGGAACAATTGCTAAAGATGCAGAAACAGGCGAGGTAATTTGCGAAATATCGGAAATTGGTCAAGAAGTAATTTTAGTAAAAGGAGGACGAGGAGGTTTAGGAAATGCCCATTTTAAATCTGCAACCAACCAAAACCCTCAGTATGCGCAACCTGGAGAGGACGGAGGAGAGCAGTGGATGATACTAGAACTAAAAGTACTAGCAGATGTAGGTTTGGTTGGCTTTCCTAATGCTGGAAAATCAACTTTACTATCGGTTGTTTCGGCAGCAAAGCCAGAAATTGCAAATTATCCATTTACCACCTTAGTGCCAAATTTAGGAATCGTTCAATACAGAGATACCAAATCTTTTGTAATGGCAGATATACCTGGTATAATTGAAGGAGCTCACAAAGGTAAAGGTATTGGTCATCGATTTTTAAGACACATCGAACGTAATGCTTTATTGCTTTTCATGGTTCCAATAGATTCTAAAAATATAAAAGACGAATATGAAATTTTATTGAACGAATTAAAAGAATTTAATTCTGAATTATTGAATAAAGATAGACTTCTCGCTATAACAAAAAGCGATATGCTTGACGACGAGTTAATAGAAGAAACAAAAAAAGAATTACCAGAAGGTATTGAAACGGTATTTATTTCATCGGTCGCAGGAATGGGTATTTCTGAACTAAAAGATATGCTTTGGAAAAAAATTAATTAACCATTTCAATAAAAAATAAACTAATTATGAAAAACATATTTACCATTTTACTAGCAACCTCTACCCTATCGGCATCCTATGCTCAAGAAGCCGACAAAGCTATATTTAAAACCGAACCTGTTAGCTATTACCAACATACTATTGTAAAAGCATTAGAAGGAAAGTACGATACAACTTTGCATAAAAAATTAAAAGTTGATGCCGATTTTGAAAAATTCCCTACTGACCCAAGTCTTTACAAAACAATTTGGTATAGTCCAAGAATTTCACAAGGAAACACAGGGACATGTTGGTCGTATTCAACCTCTTCGTTTATGGAAAGTGAAATTAAACGTATATCAGGAAAAGAAGTTGACCTTTCGGAAATGTACACCGTATATTGGGAATATGTGGAACGTATGAAATATTTTATTGACCACAAAGGAAAGATGCACTTGGGAGAAGGTTCAGAAACCAATGCCATAGCCAAAATAATGGAACTTTATGGAGCTGTTCCTTACAAAGATTATACAGGTATAAAAAAAGGTCAAAAATTTCACAATCACGAAAAAATGTTTGAAGAAATAGACCTCTTATTCAAGCAAATAAAACAAACAAAAGACTGGAATAAAACAAAATCTGTAAAGGAACTTAAAGCCATTTTAACAAAATATATTGGTAAAGTTCCAAGTAAGGTAAAAATAAACAGCAAAGAGATGACCCCAAAAGAATATTTGGCTAGCCTCGATTTAGACCCAAAAGCTTACGTAAATTTTATGAGTTTAATGGAAGCTCCTTACTACCAAAAAGTAATCTATGACGTTCCTGATAATTGGTGGAGAAGCAACGATTACAACAACATACCCTTAGATTATTTTATGAAATTAATTAAATCTGCCATACAAAATGGATACAGTATGAGTATTGGCGGAGATGTTTCTGAACCAGGATTTGACAAAATTTCTCAAACTGCAACAATTCCGACTTTTGATATTCCATCGAAATACATTGACGAAGGAGCGAGACAATTACGTTTTACAAACGGAGCTACAACAGACGATCACGCAATGCATTTAGTTGGCTATTATGAAACTGATAATGGAGATACTTGGTTTTTGATTAAAGACTCGGGGTCAGGCTCTAGAAATGCAAGAGCTGCGTCCGACAAGTTTGGTTACTATTTTATGCACGAAGACTACATTAAACTAAAAATTATGACCGTAACGTTGCACAAAGATGCTGCTGCAGATTTTTTAAATAAAATGAAGTAATTTTAAGGCAACCATTTAAAACTTTCACGTCTAGTTTGTATGAAATTAATAATAACTACTTTTGTAATAT
>CAMZKF010000007.1 GCA_947311095.1 uncultured Flavobacteriales bacterium | reverse complement strand
GTAACAATGTTTGGTAAAGATAGAGGACCCTCGTTTCCAATAAAATCAAAAATTCCATTAAAACAAAGTCTATTAATTGATTTTAACGAGCCTTTACCTGTAAAAAGTACAATTCCAATTGATATGTTAATTATAGATACATTACCTATTGGAATAGAAATGAGTATTCCTGTAGATGTAATGGTTCCTGTAAAAATACCGATTAAACAGTCTGCTAGAATTAGTTTTACAGGTCCAATGCCTGTTGATGCAATGATTCCAATAGAAATGAAAATACCTGTTGATATTCCGTTAGAAGAAACGTCGCTGGCTTTTTATTTTAGAAAACTAGCCAAAGGATTAAGGGGACTTACAAGTATGGATTTGGACGATGTCCTTGAGAAGAAAACAAAAGTAAAAGAATAGTAAAACTAATATAAATGCCAGTTTCCAGAGCGATAATAGCGGTATAAAACAGGATGAAATATTGTATTAACTTCAATGTTTGAGGTGTCGCTTAGAGGTTTGCCAAATAAAGCTAATTTTTGACCTCCTGTATTGTTTAACCAACGCAGGTTTAAGGCATTAAAATCGGTAGCGTTTATTTTCGTTTTTAATTCTTCTTGTGTCAATATTTTACTTCCTATAATCCAACCCCACTGTCCCATTGTTAATATCTGATTTTGCAAGGCTAATGTTTTTAGGCCACTAGTCTTCATTGTTTTTTCGATGCAATAAAAAGCTTTTGTTGCATAATATGGGCTTCCTGCTTGTGTAATTACAGCTCCTCCATGGGTAAGGTGATTTGCTATTAAATAATAAAATTCCTTGGTGTAAAGTTTATTCAAATCAATATTGTTGGGATCTGGTAAATCTATAATAATAACATCGTATAATTGTTTTGTGTGTTCTAAAAATTGAAAAGCGTCACCAATTTTAATTTCAACTTTATCATTATTCAAAGCATTATCATTCATTGAAATAAACATATTATTAGTCCTTCCCAGTTTAGTCATTGCAGGGTCTAAATCGACCAATTCAATATGTTCTACATCGTTGTATTTTAAGACCTCTCTTACTGCACAGCCGTCACCACCTCCTAGAATAAGAATGGATTTTCTATTTTCTGAAACATTTAAAACAGAATGAACTAAAGGTTCGTGATACATGTATTCATCAAACGAGGAGAGTTGTAAATTACCATTGATAAATAAAGAATAATCGCCTTTACGTTCGGTTAATACTATTTTTTGATATTTTGTTTGCTCTTGATAAACTATTTTATCTCTATATTTTTTTTGATCGCCATATTTTACAATAGGCTGGGCAAATATTAATCCTGCTAAAATAGAAAACCCTATAATTAAAAAACCAAATTCAATATGCCTTCGCTGCATTTTTGAAAGAGCATTTTTTAATTGTAAAAACATCCATAAAGCAACTGAAAAGTTAAGTAACCCCAAGACAAAAGGAGTATAAGTCAAACCTAAATAAGGCATTCCTACAAATGCAAAAAATAAACCTCCGACTAAACTTCCGTAATAGTCTTTTTCGAGAATAGAAGCTACATTTACTTTCAACTCTTCAAATTCTTCATTTAACCGTGTTACAATGGGTATTTCTAATCCAATAAGTAAGCCGACTACAACAGATAGAAAGTAAATAAAAATAGGTGTAAAACGTCCGTAAGAAACATAAATAAACAACGCACAAAAAGAGACGAGAAAAGAGAGAACTAGTTCTAAGTAAATAAAGTTGAGTAATAGATTCTTATCTATTTGCTTACTCAATCGACTACCTAATCCCATAGAAAAAAGCATGGTAGAAACAATCAAAGCAAATTGAACCACAGCGTCTCCAATAAAATAAGAAGCTAGAGTAGATAAAATACATTCTGCTACAATACCACTAATTCCCGTAGCAAAGAGTGCTATTTTTAGAACATTAGATTTTTGTTGATTATTGGTCATTTATAATTTTCCGTAAATTAATAAACTATCTTTTTTGAATTCAAATTTGTCTAAAATTCGATATTCATTCTTAAAGTTAAGTTTGTCTATTTTAAATAACTCATGGGTTATGGGGTTTGAATATTTAGAAGGTATAACAAATAATAAATTGCCTGATAATAAGTCTTTTTTCTGCTCAATCAATTTAGGAATTAAATGAAATCCAGCGTTATCTATCCATGTAAAAAGTAAAGGCTGTGTTTCGCTAATTAAGCTAGTACCAAGTAATTTAGAGGGTAGAAATAGGCGAGAAGCATTATACTTTTTTAAACCTAAAAGGTGTTGTATATTTTTTTTTGTATTAACATCTACTTTCAATCCTTTTAAATAAGAAATGTTTTTTATTTCTTCTGTTTGTAAAACTAAATTTGTGTCAATTCGATAAGGATTGTAAATTTTATTATAACTAATGTTTAAAAAGGTAACGACAAGAGTTATTGAAACTAAAAAATAACGGAAATAATAATTGTTTAATGTAGAGAAGAGTAAGAATAAGCCAATTGCAAAAACATTTCCATAAAAAGTGAATTGAACAAAGAGCGAATTGTTTGTCCCAATACTACAAGCAAAAGGAACGAATATTAAAATAAAAGAATATAATATTTTTTTATGCTTTTGTTTTTTTTGAGTAATAGATGTTATAAAAACGGTAATTAAGATGAGGTAAAAAAAGAAATTGAATATAACCGTTTTTCCCATAAATCCATTGTTTAGTAGTAACAGCACCAAAATATTTAGTGTACTAACAATTAGAATTATTTTGTTATAAAATGACGTGTTTTTCTTCCATTTAAAATAAATAACAAGGATTAATGTAGGGAGTAAAAACTTCAGTAGTATCAATAAATTAATGAGGTCGATATAAAATTTATCGAGCATTTCACGCAAAGAATGCCCTGTACTTAATGATAGACCATAAAGAAAATCTTCTATACTTTTATTTAGTTCGTAAAACGAATGAAATAGAAAAATAGTAGCTGTCAAAAACCCTAATAAAGCAATTAAAGTTGACTTTAGATAAAACGTAATCTTTCTTTTTTTATCAAAGTAATCTAAGGATAAAATTGAAGGAAATAAGAAGAATAGAAAAGATAGATTTGTAAATTTATTGGCAATTAGTAACGTTGTGAAGAAGCCAATTAGAAAAACTGAAATAAAATGATTATACTTTAAATATAAAAACGTTAAACCAACCAATAATGCCGAAAAAATAGCAGAGAATAAGTTGTAAGAAATAGACATAGGAAAAATAGAGTGTGCTAAAAAACCAAGTAGAGAAGTAAAAATAATTAGTTGTGCTTTTTCTTTAATTTCAAAATAAAGAGCAGAAACATAAGCCAAGAATATAGAGCTAAACAAAGTTAAAAACAGTCCTAAAAGCCTATTTTGAACAAATGATAAATGTAAAAAACCAAAAAATGAATTGTATATTCTGTGAAAAAATATAACTGAATTATCAATCTCAATCCCAAACAAATAACCAATATGATAGTAGCTTTCGTCTGAAAAATCAAACCCTCTAAAAGAAGCCCACGTTAACAAAAATAGTAATGTAAATAATAAAAAGCTACCTCCTAAAACAACGGATTTATTTAAGTTTTTAACTGATAATATATTTGTTGTTTTCCACATTTTAAAGCGTCCAATCTAAAAGTATAGAACAACCTACATAAGCAAAAGCTTCTACTAGTCCAGCTCCCATATTAGGTTTTTCTTGATGAACTAATTCATCGGTTAAATTTTGTCCTGGTAACAATAATTTGTCGGCAATTAATCGAATAAAAGGAAGTAATACAAGTGCTAAAACAGAATTGTATAAAATATTTTGTGCAGAAGCCTCCCACGATATAAAATCTCCCTGAATGCCGTGACGAATTAAATTAGCTATTGAAATAATCACCCCTGAATATGCAATTCCTACAGCAAAATTATTTTTCTTTATTTCTTCTAACAAGCTAAATTTAAGAATTGCATTGTAGGCAAAGGTAGAAATCACAAACATTAACATTCCTACACCCCAAAAAATGACAGTGCTCAAAAAACCATTTATCATGTCGTTGTGACTATCTCCCGAAACAGCTCCATAAATAATCAATCCTGTAGCTATTGAAATGGAAGCTTCCAAGACTCCAACTCCAATGTTTTGGTCTTCAATTAATTCATGTTTTAAATTCATTTTACGAAGAATCAACAAATCGTTTAATAAAATACTAAGATTTAATAATATAATACTAAGAATAGCATATAAACTAAAGTCTATTAAATCATTGATTAAATTATCTGTCGAATTTCCAGTAAGAACTCCTCCAAGTGCAATAATAATTCCTGTAAGGTAACCAACGTGAGCAAATGAAAAAGCAAAATTATCGGCTTCTACCAATTCATAATTTATTTTTATTTCTTTATGCAAAGCTTGATAAATATAGCGACTAATTACTAAGAAAAAGAGGCTTAAAAAAGTATAGACTATAGTAGAAAAAATTCCATCTGGATTTGAAAAAAAAGAGTCCATCATAATTGTTTAATTGTTTCCTGGTAATAAATTATCGATTGAAAAAGGATTTATTTTTTTACCTAAATGTCCTTCAAATTCAAATTTACCCCATTGTTCAATACAGATAAATTCATCTTTGGTATTCCAGTACATCCAAGAAGTAAGTTCAGACCAGTTTTCATTTCCATTTTGCCTATAACTTCCAAAACATTCTTCATTTAAAGTATAGGTTTCGTTGTTGTAAATAAGGTGTTCAGGAACTGTTTTTAGTTTTAGAATTTCATCTTTAAATGCAGGAGCTATTTTTTTTAGGCTAGCTGGTTTACTCATTAATATTTCTCCTTCTTCGTCCACCTCCAAAAAGAAATAAGTTGTTCCGTCGGTAAATTTATATTCTCTCGATTTAAGGTTGTTTTCCCATATATATTCGTAAACAGCACTAACTACCCACGTTTTTAAATCGTATGCTATTGTTGCTCCTACCGTCAAATTATGCAATGTTAATTCAACCTTAGGTTTTACTTTTTTACTTTTAAAAAATCCAAACATAATTTTTATTTATTTTATCTTAAAAGTTAAATGAGTTACCATAGCATGACGTTCAAACGAAAGTAACCAATAATGCATAATGCTACTGTTGTTTTTATCTCTATGAAATAAAGGTCCATCAACGCCAAAAAAGTGACTGTCCAACCATTTACCTTTATCATCTAAAATAAAAGCATAATAAGGATTCTCTCCTGTAGAATGCTCTTGTGCATATTTAGCTTTTTCATAAAAACCATGGTTTCCAATGCCCATTGGCATTTTAAATCCTTTATTATAATCATCTACGTCTAGTATTGGAAGTTGATTTTCTTTTACACCTCCAATTACAACTCTAGTTAATAGTGTAGTGTCTTTATTACTTGCAAAAGTAACATCAAACTCCAAACATTTATCTTTTGCTTTATCTTTTGATTCAACTCGCCTTACAATTACTTTTTTAGGAATACCCAATTTACTTAGTGTTGTATGTCTAGGGTCAGCAGTCGAATAATAACCAGGATATAAAAAAGTAGAAAACATTGTAATATCCGTCAAAAAGTCATTAATCGTAGCAGGGTTTTTAGGATATACAATATTCTTGTATTTAGATTTTCGAGCTCCAGTTAAAGGATAAAATTGACTGTTTAAATTATTGAACGTTACTTCTTTTTCAGAATCTACAGTTCTTAAGCTATTTAAATTTACCAATTTTGATTCAGGATTTTTATAGTTAATTAAGTAATCTTTATATGCTTCAAATGTCAATTTACCATGATTTACTTCATCAAAAAGTTCTCGATACAAATTTCTAGGAAAATCAAACCAGCCATGATACAAAGCGCCGTCTTCGGCATAAGTTATGAGCTCCCATAAGTAACTATTCAAACAATTTCGAGCCAAATCAACTCGAATTGTTTTTTTCCCTTCCTCAGTATGTTTCGAAATATAAAATTCTCCTTTCGTAAATTTCACTTGTTGTCTGTTCCATTCTGCATTTATAATTCCAATACTTTTCAAATAATCGTCGGTCAAGTAATTTGGAATTGTTGGTATCCATTCTAAAAGATTTACGTTGTCAATTACAATAGTGTCGCTATTGTCATTAGAAGGAGGGAAAACCATTTTAAAATGAGTACTATCTTTTCTTTCCACAATTACATTATGATGTTTGTATTTTTCCCAATCGCTACACCTCGATTCTATATCGTTATTATCGGGGTAACTTTCGTCAGTCATTTCAACCATTTTAGACTCAAAAACAGGTGTTTTTTCTGATGTAGTAGTATTATTACAAGAAAGAAAAACAAGTGTTAATGTTCCTATAAATGTTAATTTTAAGACTAATTTATTCATTGTTTTTGGTTGTTTATTTAACAATAATTAAAACAAAGATAATCAAAAGCCAAAATAAGCAGTGTAAATCTCAATAAAGATATTATTTCTTGTTTATGAGATGTGTTAAATTTAGGTTGCTATCACGCCAAATTAACATTGAAATGTACCTAACAATACTAAATGAATATTAAAATAACTAAAGTTTCGCATCCAATAAAACCAATCGCTTTCATCAGATTTTCTTTAAAAACGCAGCATAATTTCCTAGGGTAAAACCTTAGAAATCAGTATAT
>CAMZKF010000006.1 GCA_947311095.1 uncultured Flavobacteriales bacterium | reverse complement strand
TTAGCAATCCAATAATCATAGCTAGGTTTTTAGTTTACAAGCTCCATTATTTCCAACTCACATTCTTCATTATTGTTTTGTTCAAACAGTATTTCAGAAACATAATATTTTGCTTCAGCTCCCTTTATACTTTTAGTACTCGCATTACAAGCTCTTAATACACTTATAGCTTCGTCGTAATTACGAATCTCTCTCAGTGACAAACCTTTCATTCTCAACGCTTCAACTTTTGTATCGTTATCTAACTTTGATAGAGCTAACACTTTGTCTGCATAAACTATCGTATTTTCATAATCTTTCAATTTCCAATTACACCACATTTGTTTAATAATAGAATTTCTTATATTTTCAGAGTTTGCCGCAATTGCTTCAAGTTGATGGTAATCTCTATTCGCTGTTGCATAATCTGATTTTGTATAACTTATTTGAGCTCCATATTGTAGCGCTTCTTCGTAGTGTTTATTGTTAGGATGGTTAATTATAAAAGAGTAATGTTCAAGAGCCTTATCTTGATCTGTGGTATAATAGCAGGTTGCTAAATAAAAATGAGCACTTATTTCATGTGTTCCATTTGGCACTTTATCCAAATAGGTTTTACTTTCTCTTTCTATTAAATTACAGTCTCCCGAATTCCACGCAATGTAAACAGGTTCCCAAAGTGCCGAATCTTTTTCCATACTTCCTACTTTAACACCTCTACTTTGTAGCCAATCATAGTAGCCTGGCAAATCTTTTTGTCCTTGGTATATACTTTTCATTTGCTCAATAGCCGATTCGTTTTCTATTTTTGCAGTAGGATAATTATTTAATACTTTTAATAAATAGACTTTAGCTTCTTCGTATTTTTTTTCTTTAACATAAATAGCTCCTAAATTAACAAGCATTTCAGGAATATATTTGTTATTCGGATAATTATTGATAAAATCAGAATAAATTTTTATAGCTCCTTGGTTATTTCCTTGCTGTTGATATGCTTGAGCTAGTTCTCTTAACGATAGTATTTGATAATTTGAGTTAGGATAACGTTCTGTTAAAATCTTTAATGTTTTAGATTTGCCTTCAATATTACCTAACAAACCTTGTGATTTTGCTTTTTGAAAATAGGCATAAGACAAATCTCCCTTCCCTATTTTTATGGCTTTAGAATAGTTTTCGACCGCTAGTTTATCATTAGGCAATAAATAATAAGCATCTGCTAGACGCAAATAGGCATCGCTTAATTTCACTTCATCAACTCTATCTGTTAATTGTGTAAAATTTCTAAAAGCAGTTATACTTTTTTCTAAATTTGTTTTACGTTCTGTAATTGTATTAGCATTACTTGATTTTGTTAGCTCTCCATTTTTAAACGGATTAGCTTTCATAAAATAAGCATAAGCCACACTGTAATCAGCATCTCTAAAAACATTGGTCAGCGCTGCTCCTGGTTCTAATCTAAACTCTACATATTTACTTATTGCTTTATCATAATCTTTTAGTTTGTAATACGATTCTCCTGTCCAATATAAACTAGCCGCATTTGTTTTTTTATCAAATGGATATTTGGCTACGAGTTTAAATCGCTTTATGGCCTCGTTGTATTCATTGTTAAGATAAAGTTCTATTCCTCTATTAAATGCTATGTTCTGATAAGCTTGTTTTATTCTGTTGTCTTTTCTTTTTATTTTTTCAATAGAAACCAATGCTTCGTCATATTTCTTTGTTGTCATATAACCCTTTATCAAAAACTCATAAGCTTCATCTAACTGTGATGAGTTAGGGTATTTGTTAATATAATCTTGAAAAGCCTTTGTTGATTCACTATAAGGTCCATCTATTTGAAAAGCTAATTTGGCATAATTGAACAGTGAATTTTCTTGTATTTCTTTGTCAAAATCTAATTTACTAGCCGCTTTAAAAGCTATTCGAGCCTCCAATCTATTATCCGATTTTAAAAAACAATCTGCCAGTTGATACAATGCTATTTGTGATAAAGAATCTTCTTTTGATGCGACTCTTTTATAGTTGTCTATTGCATTTTGATATTGACCTTCCTCATAATAAGCATACGCTAATTGATAATTAGAAATACGAGTAGATTTTGCTCCTTTTTTAAATTCTTTTAAATAAGGGATAGCTTCTTTGTACTTTTTTTTATGGTAATAACCATCTCCTATTAGCTTTGCAAACTCTGCTTTTCGCTTTTTACTAATCGTTTCGTAATATTTTGGAGCGTAAGCAATTAATTCATCATAATTTCCTTGTTTATGGTATATTTGAGCAACATAATACGGCACAATATGTTGAAACATTGGTGTTTCTGAGATACTTTTAAATCCATTTAACGCTGTTTGGTTATCTCCATTTTCATAAGCAATGTGACTAAAATAGTAAATAGCTGGAATTTGATAATTTGAAGAATCGTCTTTTATTGCAGCAAAATGAGGTTTAGCTTCTTCATGTTTTTTTGTTCTAAAATAACTGTATCCTAGTTTAAATTCATACTCTATTTTTTCATTATTACTCAGTTTATATTTATCTACTTTTTCAAAATAATCAATAACCGATTTAAATCTTTTAAGCTTGTATTTTTGTTTTCCTAATAGAAAATAAACCGATTCTGCTTTTGCATTTTCTGGATATTCTATTACAAACCTACTCAGTAAATATTCGGCATCTGGATGAAATAATTCCAAAGCACAAATCGCATAATAATAAGTTGCATTTACCCTTACTTCATCTTGTGAATCTAGCTTAGAATTTAAAACTTCCAGAAATTTATCTTGTGCAAGACTATATTTTTCTTTGTCATACAGGTCTTGAGCCGTTCTATAAGCGACATACTTATCGGTGTATATCCTTGTTTTCTGACCAAAACTGGTACTGACTAAAGATAATAAACAAATAAATGTAACTATCTTTATTATTGTTTTAATGTTGAATCCCATACTTTCTTAACTTATGCGTTAAAATTAATTTATAAAGATAATAAGGTGGGTATTGCTATATGTGAGTGAGTGGAATAAATTACTAACGTTTATCTGTTCAAATAATTGTATTTTTAGCTTTAATACCAAAAGAACATCAAAATAAGCTAAATAAACCGTTTCTTTTATTGATTTGATTTACCTTTCAAAAAAAAACATGAAAAATAGAACTATATTTTTGCTTACAGCTTGTTGTTTAACAAGCTTCATTCTTTCTTTTGATAAGAACGAGGGAACGACAGGAACTTACAATCATTTTGAAACTATCAATGGAGCTGGTGCTCAATTTGGAAAAACAGGTGCTCCAAACGAACAAAATTGCACTCAATGTCATGCTGGATTTGCGATTGCTAATTCTTCTGCTGCTTCTATTAATTTTTCGGGTATTTCAAACCTTTACACTCCCGGATCAACCTATTCCATTACGGTATCGTTACCTTCAGTCAGCCCTAAAAATGGGTTTGAAATTGTAGCTTTAAGAACTTCAGACAATGTAAATGTTGGAACATTTATTATAACAGACGCTACAAATACTCAATTAAAAATGGGAAATGGAAGAACTTATGTAACTCATACTTCTGCTGGAAACAGCATGAATACATGGACTTTTGATTGGACAGCTCCAATTACCAATGAAGGAAATATTAAGTTTTATTTTGCAGGAAACCTATCCAACAATAATGGAATGACTACTGGCGATGAAATTCATTTATTGGAAATGCTTATTGAAGCTGACCCCACTAATTCGATTATTGAACAACACGAAATAGTTGACATTGATAACAGTTTAAAAATCAAAACCGAAGGTAATATAATTACTCCTACTTTTGATTTATCGAATACTAAAAATGTAACAATATCTATCCTTAACCTCGAAGGTAAAGTTGTCTATTCTAATTCTAAAAACTTACAGAAAGGTAAAAACTGCCTAATTCCGATTGATTTATCAAGTAATGTAAAAGGAATTTATATTTTAAATGTCAGTTTGGATAACGGAATTGTTTCAAGGAAAATTTACGTACAATAATGCTAACTGTATCTTAAAATATATGATTTTTATTTAAATCAAAAAACTACAGTGGGTTTTATCGTCAACATGCAGGGACATTCAGTTTTTTCTACCCTTAACTAACGGTCTGCTTACATTTCTACATTTCAAATTTAGTACCATAATATTGTAAAAAAATAAGCAAACACTAAAATTATAAAATCGTTATTTTTAGGCAAATTTATTAGCTAAAAACAACCTACACCCCCTATTTTACACAAGAGAAAAGAGTTTTATTTCATTAAATAATTCTTACCACATTTGTTCTGTTCTAACTCTGACGGTGTAATTACTTGAATGATTATATAGTCTAATTTTTATTACTCCAGAATCATTATAAATTTCAGGAGTATTGCTCGTTGTCGATCCAAAAGATGCTATTCGTTCTATATTTATTGTACCATTACTCCACTTTTTTACCATCCAATAGGACGTTCCGCTTGCATCAGTTCCTGGCACAGAGCAAAACAGCATGCCTACGAATCCACCAGGAAGAGGATTCCCGTCTCTACCTAGAACTATTTGAGGACTTGTTGTAGTGACATTTAAATAATCATGATACCAAAATCGGTCAGTAATTGCATACCCATTTGTGATATCTAAAGACGCTTGAGGATTTGTTGTATTCATTCCAATTTTTCCTGTAGCGTAAGCTCCTTTAAAACTAATAGAACCTGTTGGGTTAGACCAATCGTGAGCAGGATTATTTCGCGGCACATCGGCATGAAAACTAAAGATAGAACGTCCTCCAAAATTTAAGGTATTAATATCATTAAAATGCACGTAATCATTATTTAGATTTGGAACTGCGTCATGTGAAAAATAAATATCATCTCCTCTGACATACAAATCTCCATTTACATCTAATTTTTCGACAGGATTAGTTATCCCTACCCCTGTATTTCCATTTGACAAAATAGTCATTCTTACTGCTGTACTCCCCGAAGCTTGAGCTAATCTTATTCTAAAGTTACCTGAGTGATTAGCTCCTGTTTGGTCTCCATTTGCATAAAAATTCATAAAACCAATGGTATTAAAAGAGGTTCCATCGTGTAAAACACCTCCAAAACTAACAGCATTATCACCATCTAAAGCAGCTATCTCACTACCTATTGTACCTCTCGCATGCCTTCCAAAAAAGCCAGGTCCTGCTGAGGTTGTTTGAATTCTGTCAGCATAAATACTCGACAAACCAAACGTTTCTCCTTTAGCATGTATTCTAGTGTTGGGAGAAACTGTTCCAAATCCTGTTCTTCCATCTGCTTTAGCAAACAATACAGGAGTATCGTATGTTTGGTCAGAACTATAATTACCACCACCCGAAGCAATTAAAATACCATCGCTCGCTTGATTATCTCTAATACCTAAAACTAAATGTCCATTTGTACCCCCTTGAATTACACCTCCAAAATCAGAGCCAGGCAACAAAGCATTCAAGTCGGTAGATGAAGTTCCAAAAGCATCAATCGTTACACTTGTATTTGTAGAATTATTTTTTGCTACAACCAACGTGTTTTGAGGACTAACCATTCCAATCCCTACGTTTCCATTTGTAAAAATATTATCATTAATGTTATTGGGCGAATTTAATGTCCCAACTTCGTACCAATCTCCGTCTGCATTACTTGTAGCGTCAACTAATTGAATCCACTTACTGTCTGCTGAACTCCAATAAAAATAGCCTTTATTTGTAGTATTAGTACTAAAAACTAATAAAGAATTGGCTGGAGAAGAAACAGGGCTTGTGTTATCCGTTAAATTAACTATGTCAACTCTAGGCACCAAAAGTCCTTTATCCGAAGATGATATATCCAACATTGCAGACACAGAAGGAACAGCTCCTGTTGCATTTATCCCAACTGTTTGAGTATAAAAAACAGAACTTAAGCCTAGACTTAAAAATAATATACTATATTTCATAATGCTAATATAGTTTATTTTTAGCAAAAAAAAGCGTAATCGATTATTATTGATTACGCTTTTTAAAAACTTTTTTTTTAGTGATATTATTTTCCAACAACTCCAAAATGTTTTTTATAATCGTTATAACTTCTTTTTATAACCTCTATAGCTTCGGTTTTTCCGTAAGTATGGGTAATTTCTACCTCCACTTTTTTACCGTCTCCTGGTACGTTCTTATAGGTTAAGAAATAATGTTTCAGTCGTTGAATTAAAGCTTCTGGAACTTCAGAAATATCTTTCCACTGACCATAAACATTATCTCCTTTAAGTATTGCTACAATTTTATCGTCAGCTTCTCCTCCGTCAATCATTCTAAAACCTCCAATTGGAATTGCAGGAACTAAAATATTACCTTGATTAATATCTCTTTCTGAAAGCACACAAATATCTAACGGATCAGCATCTCCAACTATTCCTGATCTATCGGTTTTTTCCATACAATATTCTGCTACCTCTTCAGCACAATAAGTCTGAGGTACAAAGCCGTAAAGGGCAGGCATAATGTTAGAAAATTTTTGAGGTCTATCTACCATAATGTAACCTGAAGCCTTATCTACTTCATATTTTACCGTATCGTGTGGAGTCATTTCTATAAATGACATAATTTCTTCTGGAGCATTTTCTCCTATATTAATTCCATGCCAAGGGTGCGCTTGAAAACGCAAAGACATTTTATCAAAAAGTTCTTTTATTGAATCGTTCATCTTTTATTATTTATAATCTTTGTAATCTATTAATCTCCTTATTTTACACAAAGAGCCTACAAATGTAATTAAAAATAGTTTTATGTACAATCTATTAGTTACAATGTTCCTTTTCAGAAATTTAAACACAAAAAAAAGACAACCTAAGTTGTCTTTTTTTTGTAATAAATTATTTTTTTAATGTTGATGACCTCCTTCGCCATGAGCGTGACCATGCTCCAACTCTTCTTTAGTCGCTTCTCTTACATCTACAACCGTTCCTGTAAAATGCAAGTCTTGATCAGCCAATGGGTGATTTACATCCATTGTTAATGTTTCTTCATTAATAGTTACAACTTTCGCAGGATGAACATGACCATTTTGATCTTCTAACGGCAAAATTTGACCAACTACTACTCCGTCAGCAAGTTTATCTCCGTCCATAAACATTTTTTTTGGTAATTCTATAATTGCTTCTTTGGTAGATATTCCATAAGCATTTTCTGCTTTTATCCCAAAAGAAAAAGTTTCACCTTTTTTCAAGTCGATTACATTTTTTTCAAATTCTGGAATCATTTGACCTAAACCAGATAAAAATGCTAGAGGCTGATTACCTTCTGTTGATTCAATCATTTCTCCTTCTGCTGTATCTTTAAACAATTTGTAATCTACAGTAATTACGTTTTTTTTTACTTCGCTCATCTAATTTAGATTTTATTTTTTAAAAAATTTTTCACAAAGGTAATCAAGTATTTGTAAAACCACAAGAACTACACAACTTACTATTTTTGATAAATATCAACTAACGCTTCTTCAATAGTATTAAACTTAAACTTAAATCCTTTATTTTGTAATTTTTCAGGCGACACCATTCCTCCATTCAAAATTAAGTCAGCTAACTCTCCGTAAATAAATTTTAAAACAAAAGCTGGAACATTTGGTAAAAACAATTTCTTTTTCAAAACCTTTGCAATTGCAATTGTTAAACTAGCATTATCAATCTGACTAGGAGCTACGGCATTATACACTCCTTTATATTCAGTATTAAAAAGAACCTCTAAATATAAGTTAGCTATATCATCAATATGAATCCAAGGAAAAGCTTGTTTTCCAGTTCCAATAGGAGAGCCTATTCCTAATTTTATGGTTTTACTTATTTTAGGTAAAGCTCCTTTATCCTTTGCTAAAACTACTCCCGTCCTTAATTTCACGACACGTGTTATACTTTCAAATTGATCGGCACTACGCTCCCAATAAACACAACTTTTAGCTATAAAATCATTATACGAATCATCTTTTTCTGTATAAATATTGGTCGAATCGACAGCTCCATAATACCCTATTCCAGATGCCGAAATATAAGAATTTAGTTTTACACCAAGCTTTTGAACTTTTTCAAAAATTAAATTAGCCGAAAAAACTCGACTCTGAATAATCTCGTGCTTTCGAGCCATCGTCCAAGGCTTATCAGCTATTCCTGCCCCTGCTAAATGAATAATATCGGTAACCCCTTCAAAACATCGTTCATCTATTTCTTTTTTCTCCCAATCCCATTTAAAAGTTTTAATCCCAAACTTTGAATTTAAAGCCCTTGTTAAATGTACGACTTTAATGTTTTTAGCTAATAACAACTCTGTTATTCGACTTCCAATCAACCCACTTCCACCAGTAATTAGTACTTTCATAAAATAAACTTCTTCTATTTTTAATCCGACAAAGTAAAGCAAAAAAAAAGCTTATCGAAATTCGATAAGCTTTTAGCGTTGGCCCACTAGGGCTCGAACCTAGACTCTTCTGCACCAAAAACAGACGTGTTGCCAGTTACACCATGGGCCAATTGCGAGAGCAAAGATAAGAATAAAACTTTTAATATTCCAAATATTTTCTAAAAAAATCGTATAAATAGTTTTACTTATTTGATTTTCAACAAAATAGACTAACACTTTTTTTCACAAAAAAAACTATCATTCTTTTTTACAACATAAAAAATCATAAAATTTGTTATGAAAGTATAAAATGAATTGATTAACGTATTTATTTTATTAAATTCGCAGACTATAAAACATTATTTAACATGAATTACAAAAAAATAAATAACCTAACAGGTTGGTTCGTATTTTTAATTGCTGCAGTAGTTTACCTACTCACAATGGAGCCAACTACAAGTTTGTGGGATTGCGGAGAATACATCACAACAGCTTACAAATTAGAAGTTGGACACCCTCCAGGAGCACCATTATGGATGATGTTAGGAAGATTATTTTCGTCGTTTGTTAGCCCAGAAAAAGCTGCAATGATGATTAATTCTATGTCTGCATTGAGTAGTGCGTTTACAATACTATTTATGTTCTGGACTATTACAATGTTAGTTCGTAAAATGGTTTTAAAAAATGCAGAAAAATTAACAGGAGCAAACGTTCTTGCTATAATGGGAGCTGGAGCAGTTGGAGCGTTAACCTACACATTTTCCGATTCGTTTTGGTTTTCAGCAGAAGAAGGAGAAGTTTATGCAATGTCTTCTATGTTTACTGCTATTGTATTTTGGGCAATTCTAAAATGGGAAGTTGAAGTTGAAGAGCATGATTTAGCAATTGCTTCTGGCAAAGGATTTAGAGGAAGTCCCGACCGTTGGATTGTTTTTATTGCTTACATGATAGGTCTTTCTATTGGCGTTCACTTACTTAACTTATTGGCTATACCTGCAATTGGATTTGTTATCTATTTTAAAAAATACAAGAAAGTTACTTTACCTTTATTTTTGGCGACAGGAATTATATCAATCATAACCTTAGGGTTTATACAAGCTGGGCTTATCCCCGGTTCTGTTGGATTAGCTGATTGGTTTGAAAGGCTATTCGTTAATTCTTTAGGAATGCCATTTAATTCAGGGTTTTATATTTTTGTCTTGACTATTGCGGGTTCTATTGGTTACGGACTTTACGAAACAGCGAAACGAGGTGCTGCAATGTGGAACACTATAATTCTATCTATCGCAGTATTGCTAATTGGATATTCATCATTTGTAATGATTTCTGTGCGTTCGGCAGCCAATACACCATTAGACGAAAACAATCCAGAATCTTTAGCTTCTCTTGTTTCTTACCTAAACCGTGACCAATATGGAGCTTGGCCAATATTACACGGACAATATTGGAACTCCCCTTCTTATGGAGATTGTAAACCTGAGCATTTAAAAGATGCAAAAAGAAACTTCATGAAAGTATATGCAATAAAAAGCAATGCTTTAAATACTGAAGTTACCTCTCAACAAGCTAAAAAGATTAAAGATAAATTGTATTTACTTGGTTTTAATTTGAATTTAAAAAAGGTGAAAAACAACCCAAATAAAATTAGATTGAGTCTTTCTGAAAAAGAGCTATCCTTTATGAATATTTGGGAAAAAGATAACTATTTAACTAAAATTGAAGCCGTAAATGAAGAATTTAAAAACGAAGGGCTAAACATTCAATTAAGTTTTAACGAACAAGTTGAAGCTAAATACATAAATACTTATGATGGAAAAACAGGAGACAAAAAATTTGTAGAAAAATACACCACAATGTTTCCTAGAATGCCTAGACAAGGACATGGCCAAAACTACATGGCTTGGTGTGATTACGAAGGAAATCAAAATATGGCATTACCACCAGACCCTAGAATACCTATACAAGGTGTAAGTGATAGAGAACAACAATATCAGTTTTTAGTAACCAACAATCATACACGAGAAGCTCAAATAGTAGCAAAAGACGGATTATATATGCCTACAATGGGAGAAAACATAAAATACCTCTTCAAATATCAATTAGGCTGGATGTATTGGCGTTATTTTATGTGGAATTTTTCGGGTCGTCAAACAGACATTCAGGGAAATGGAATTAGCCCTGGAAGTACTCAAATACTACAAGGAAATTGGTTAAGTGGAATCAATTTTATAGACGAAGCTAGAATTGGTTCTCAGCAAAATTTACCAGTATTCTTAAAAGAGAATAAAGGAAGAAATATTTATTTTATGCTTCCTTTGATATTGGCTTTAATTGGTTTTATCTACCATTTAATAAAAACTCCTAAAGATTGGTTTACTGTATTAATGTTATTCTTGTTAACAGGAATTGCAATTGTACTCTACCTAAATCAAAAACCCAACGAACCAAGAGAAAGAGATTATGCATTTGCTGCCTCTTTCTATGCATTTGCTCTCTGGGTAGGAGTTGGCGTTTATGCGCTATATCAAGCGGCATCTAAATTAAATTTAAAAGATGTAAGTTCTAATTTAATCTATACTGCAGTAGGAGGTACAATGGTAACTGTTATCTTAATTACAGATATTAATTCTTTAATCTACATGACTATTGTAGGAGGAGCAATATATGGATTGATGTATCTACTTGGCAAAGCCAGTCAAAATAGAACATTACACGCAGGAGTCGTCATATTACTAACCTTATCTGTTCCTAGTCTAATGGCAGCAGAAAATTGGGACTACCATACTTGGGCAAATAGGTACTCTGCGAGAGATTT
>CAMZKF010000005.1 GCA_947311095.1 uncultured Flavobacteriales bacterium | reverse complement strand
TCCAGGGCAAACTTATTACATAATGGTTGATGGATTTGCTGGAGATATTTGTTCTTATACTATTTCGGCGACAAGTGGAGTACAAGTAGTAGAAGCCATTCCTGTTAACTATTTTTTATGTGCTGGAAATTCAACCTCTATTACGGCTAACGTTTCTGGAAATGCAAGTAGTTATACTTACTCTTGGACTTCTACTCCTCCAAGCTCCTATCCTGCCACACAAACTATTAATGTAACTCCTTCTAGCAATACATTATATCAAGTAACTGTTTCAGGACAATCTAATTGTGGAGGAGTAGCTTCTACAGCAACTTGCTATATTTCTGTAAGCCCAAATCCTAGTGCTAATATTACTCACGCACCTTCAACTGTTTGCACCAACAATAACATTACCGTTAACGGGAACCCTTCTGGAGGGTCTGGCATATACACTAGTCATTCGTGGACGGGTAGCGGCGCTCAATATTTAAACAATACAAACACATCCTCTCCTATTTTTAACACTTCTATTCCTGGTACTTATAGCTTTAACTATCAAGTAACTGATTTGTATGGATGTACAGGAACAGCCTCTACAACAATAAGCGTTTTTGCTGTTCCAGATGCAAGTTTTTCAACACCAAATAACACTTTATGTACTTCCGATGCTCCAATTACTTTTACAACCGTATCTAATGGAGGAACTTTTACAATATCACCTAATGCAAACGGAGCATTAGTAGGAAACACCTTTAACCCTTCAGTTTCTGGCACGGGAACATTTACCATTACATACGCCACATCAAATGGAGGCTGTACCGATAGTGATTCGCATACAATAACTGTTGTTTCTGCGACTGACGCAACCATAACAGCCGTTTCTCCTTTATGCTCTAATGATGCCCCAATAACACTTTCGGCAGTTTCTCCTGGAGGTACATGGTCGGGAACAGGAGTTTCTTCAACGGGAGTGTTTGATCCTTCTATTGCTGGAGCTAGCTCACATACTATAACATATACTATATCTGGTACTTGCGGCGACAGCGACACTGAAACAATAATCGTAAACCCTGCTCCTGACGCTTCTTTTTCTTTAGGAAACACAACGCTTTGCGACAACGAAACCCCTGTTAACTTATCTCCGAATACTGCTGGAGGAATTTTTACTGGAACAGGAGTAACAGGTACAACCTTCGACCCCTCGGCTTCTGGAACGGGAAGTTTCCCTATTCAATACAGCATTACCAATAGTTCTAATTGTACAGCAACAAGCACTCAAACCATAACCGTAAACCAAGCACCCGACGCAACAATAACTTCTACCAACAACCTTTGTACAGCAGATGCCCCCCTTCTTCTTACATCAAACACACCTGGAGGAACATGGACGGGAACAGGAATTGCTAACAATCATTTTGACCCTTCTGTCTCTGGAGCAGGAAGCTTTGCTATTAGTTATACAGTCTCTGCAAATAATTGCTCAAGTACAGCTTCGGCTATAATTAACGTTACCGAAACCCCAAATGCTACAATTTCATCTGCGGGTCCTTTTTGTCCTTCTGGAGATATTGTAACACTACAAGCAGCTAGTTCTGGAGGAACATGGTCAGGAATTGGAATTACAAACCCTTCATTGGGAACTTTCGATCCTTCATTAGTTACCAATTCTTCGATGATAACTTATACAATAGGAGGTATCTGCGGAAGTTCAGATACTGAAACATTAGTTGTAGATTTGGGTTACTGCGACAACGACAATGACGGAGTAATAGACGCCGACGACCCTGATGACGACAATGATGGCATCTTAGATGTAGATGAAGACATTAACGGAGATGGAAATGTTTATAATGACGATACCGACGGAGATGGGATTCCTGATGTCTTTGATTTGGACTCAGACAACGATGGTATTGTAGATGTAATTGAAGCTGGCGGAGAAGATCCTGATGGAGACGGAATTATAGGAACAGGACCAATTACCGATGCTGACCACGACGGACTTGATGACAGCGTAGATAATTACAATAGCGGAGCTCCTGTTGGAGAAATAACCAATGGAACACCTCTTCCAAGTCCAGACACCGATAATGATGGCTTTTCGGATGTTATTGACTTAGATGCAGATAATGATGGAATCGTTGATAACATAGAAGCTCAACTATCGGACAATTACATACCTCCTGTAGGAAATGACACGGATGGAGATGGAATAGACGACGCTTATGATTTAGACAATGGAGGAAACCCAATAGTTCCTGTCAATACAGATGGAGAAGACAACCCCGATTATACCGATTTAAATTCGGACAACGATGAAGATGAAGATATTTTGGAAGGTTGGGACATTGACAATGATGGAATTGCAGATACAACTCCTTCGGGTAGCGACTCTGATTCGGACGGAATAGACGACGCTTTTGATGCCGACGGAAACTCTTCTACAAACAACGGAGGACCTACAAACGGAGGTAACTTAGCTTCTAACTTCCCTAACTTAGACGACCCTGACACAGAAGAATTGGATTGGAGAGAAATGGAAACTTTCGTTATTATTCCGAATATTTTTACCCCTAACGGAGATGGAATAAATGATATTTTTATTCTTCACACTTCTAACATTAAAACATTATCTACAACAATTGCGAATAGATGGGGACAAATAATTTATGAATGGATAGGAACGAATGGTTCTTGGGACGGATATACCAAAGCTAGTCAAGAAGCTTCTGAAGGAACTTACTTTTATATTATAATAGGAGTCGATAATATGGGAGAAAAGTTCACTTATAAAGGAGCTGTCGTTTTGGAAAGATAGCGTTTTTTTTATCAGACCATTGTATTTGCGTTAGAGATGGAAGTGGTAGCTTTTTGTTTTTGAACAGCTAGTAAAACTTGGCTAAAAAGAGCGATTTTATGAGCTCCTTTTTGGGCTTAGTGTACGCTGTTAAAAAATAAAAACTACAAACGGACAGCACGTTTAAACGCCCGAAGAAAAACATTTATTGATTTTTAATTCATAATTAAAACGAAGTATTGTAAATTCGCAATATGCATTATTTAGACGAATTGAACGAGCCTCAGAAAGCGGCTGCCAAAAATATATCAGGACCAATGATGGTGATTGCTGGAGCGGGGTCTGGAAAAACAAGAGTACTTACTTATCGAATTGCCCACATGATAGATAGCGGCATCGATGCTTTCAATATATTATCTTTAACGTTTACAAACAAGGCGGCTAAAGAGATGAAAGAGCGGATTTCTAAAATGTTGGGAGATGGTCAAGCTCGTAATGTTTGGTCGGGCACTTTTCACTCGGTTTTTGCTCGGATTCTACGTTCGGAAAGTGAACGAATTGGTTATCCTAGTAATTTTACTATTTACGATACGCAAGATTCTCGTAGTTTATTAAAGGCTATTGTAAAAGAAATGAACCTCGACGATAAGTTGTACAAACCAGCAATAGTTGGCTCTCGAATTTCGTCGGCAAAAAATAATTTGATTTCTCCTCAAGCTTATTTGCAAAATACAGATATACAAGCAGACGATAGAGAAACAGGACGTAAAAAGTTGGGAGAAATTTATATGGAATATGCTAAACGTTGCTTCAAAGCTGGAGCAATGGATTTTGATGATTTACTATTTAAGACCAATGTATTGTTGAAAAACTTTCCAGATGTATTAGATAAATATCAAAACAAATTCAAATACATATTAGTAGATGAGTACCAAGATACCAATTATTCGCAATATCTAATTGTGAAAAGATTGGCAGCTAAAAACAAAAATTTATGTGTAGTTGGAGACGATGCACAAAGTATTTATGCCTTTCGTGGAGCCGACATTCAAAACATATTGAACTTTAAGAAAGATTATCCTCAATATAAACTATTCAAATTAGAACAAAATTATCGTTCGTCAAAAGTAATTGTAAACGCAGCCAATAGCATCATTAAAAACAACACCAAACAGATTAAGAAAAACGTTTGGACAGCGAATGAAGAAGGGGAAAAAATTAGAGTAATAAAAACCTATTCGGACAATGAAGAAGGTCGTTTTGTGGCAAGCGATATTTTTTCTATTAAACAAAACGAACAAGCAAATAACTTAGATTTTGCAATTCTATACCGTACCAACGCACAATCTCGATCATTTGAGGAGTCATTGAGAAAGTTAAACATAAAATACCGAATTTATGGCGGTCTGTCATTTTACCAACGTAAAGAAATAAAAGATTTAATTGCTTATTTTAGATTAACAGCTAATCATAATGATGAAGAAGCTCTAAAAAGAGTCATTAATTACCCTAAAAGAGGAATAGGAAAAGGAAGCTTAGATAAAGTTACCATTGCTGCACGAGAAAACGATGTTTCGATGTGGGAAGTACTTTGTAATTTACCAAAATTTGGAGTTGCAGTAAATGCAGGAACGGGAAATAAGATTTCCTTATTTACCAATATGATAAAGGCTTTTGCTACAAAATTAGAAACTGCTTCGGCATACGATTTAGCAAGTGAAATAGGACAAGCAAGTGGATTATCTCCAACTTTATATGCCGATAAAAGCCCCGAAGGAGTTGCTCGATACGACAACGTTCAAGAGCTTCAAAATGGGATAAAAGAATTTACCGAAAAAAGTGAAACCGATGTTTTCTTATCCGACTTCTTATTAGACGTAGCCTTGTTGACCGATGCCGACAACGACGATGAAGAAGACAATGACAAAGTGACTTTAATGACTATCCACGCCTCTAAAGGACTAGAGTTTCCTTATGTTTATGTAGTTGGAATGGAAGAATCGTTATTTCCTTCTCAAATGGCTTTGAATTCGAGGTCGGAACTAGAAGAAGAGCGTCGTTTGTTTTACGTAGCAGTAACTAGAGCTGAAAAAAAATGCACTTTAAGCTACGCACTAAGTCGCTACAAATGGGGCGAATTGTCAAATTGTGAACCTAGTCGTTTTATAGAAGAAATAGAAGAATCATTCTTAGACTTATCTCAATCGGGAGGAGGCTCTAGCGAAAGTTTTTCGGCAAGTGGAAGTCGATTTTCTTCTTCAGCACCCAAACAATTTGGAGGAAAGTTTAGCAAAAGAACAGTCGCTCCAACAACAGGAACTAGTCCGAAACCTAAGTCACACAAACCATCTTTTGGAAATCGAAATTTAAAGAAAGTTTCAAGTACAACTAATACACCTACAAAAGCTGTTGACACGTCAAAATTAGCCGTAGGAGTACAAGTAAAACACAGTCGATTTGGAAAAGGAAAAGTATTGAGTATAGAAGGAGAAGCTCCAAATTTAAAAGCAATTGTATTTTTCCCAAGTACAGGACAAAAACAACTCTTGTTAAAATATGCGAAATTAGAAATCATAGGATAAACAATTCAAGGTTAAAAAACTCTACCTTTTTTAGTTTTAACACCAAGTATATTAGTTACCTTTCAATATTCAAACCGAAAAATTATTTGGTGTGAATCTAACTGCAATGATAATAGAGAAGCAAAATGAGTAAAATAAAAAAGTTATTAAGCGATACTGCAATCTACGGAGTAAGTAGCATTATTGGTCGTTTTTTAAACTATCTTCTCACCCCTTTTTTTACTTTAATTTTCTTACCTGCCCAGTTTGGAATTGTTACCGAATTGTATGCTTATGTTGCTTTCTTAGTCGTAATTTTAACCTTTGGAATGGAGACAACCTATTTTCGATTTTCTAATTTAAAAGACCAAAAAGAAAACGTTGTCTATGGAAATATTATAACCATGTTATTTTCCACAACAGGATTTTTTATATTTTCTGCTATTTTATTTTCTCAAAAAATAGCTAATTTTCTCGACTATCCCAATCACAAAGAATACGTTATTTGGTTTGCTATAATTGTAGGATTAGACGCTTTAGGTAGTATTCCATTAGCAAGACTTAGAAAAGAAGGTAAAGCTAAAAAATTCGCACTAGTCAATTTGGTAAACATAGCGGTTTATATTTCTTTCAATTTATTTTTCCTAGGGTATTGTAGAACACATTATGGCGAAAATTCAAATTGGTTAATTGATTTAGTTTACAACCCAACAATAGGAGTCGGCTACATTTTTATATCCAATCTTTTAGCAAGCGTTATCAAATTTTCTTTACTAGCTCCCGAATTAAAAGTTCGCTTGGGATTAAAAAAACAATTAGTTCTTAAAATGTTAACCTATGCCTACCCCTTGTTTTTTGTAGGTTTAGCGGGAGTCATAAACGAGACCTTAGATAGAACAATGCTCAAAGGAATGTTGTTAGACAAATTTGTTCAAGAAGGAATTAGCTACAACAAAGCCTTAGAAATGGCACAAACTCAATTGGGGATTTATGGTGCAAACTATAAAATAACCATGATAATCGCAATGGCAATACAAGCTTACAGATATGCCATAGAACCTTTTTTCTTTAATGAATCTAAAAACAAAGACTCCAGAAAAACTTTTGCCCTATTAATGAATTATTTTATAATTGTAATCGTATTTTTATTTTTGGTAATAGCATTAAACCTTCAAATATTTAGATATTTCACACCAAACGAAGCTTATTGGGTCGGACTTTCCATAGTTCCTATATTACTATTAGCTAATTTATCTTTAGGTATTTACATCAATCAATCTGTTTGGTACAAACTATCGGATAAAACAATTTATGGAGCTTTCATCTCAGTATTTGGAGCTTTTATTACCGTTCTGATTAATTTTATTTTTATTCCTCACTACGGTTACGTAGCTTCGGCTTGGGCTACATTAAGTTGCTATTTCACTATGATGATAGCTTCTTATTTCTTAGGACACAAACATTATCCTATTCCTTATAATTTACGGAAAATAGCCGTTTATGTAGGCGTTGCATTGAGTCTGTTTTTTGTTCGATATCGCCAAGACTTAACTCAAGAATTTAGCTTTGGCGTTTTTGCATACCACAGCTTTTTAATTTTAATATTTGTAGCCTTAGTCTTATTTTTGGAACAGAAATCAATAAAAAGAGCGATGCCTAATCTATTTAAAAAAGTAAGCTAAGGGCGTGACCTAAAGGTCGGGCTGTCCGCACTCACTCTTTTTGTTTAATAAAAAAACAAAAAGGAGTTCAAACAATTGCTACCATCCCTCACGCAAATAAAAATAACAAAAATAATTATGAAAATAGAAATAATCAACAAATCAAAACACGAAACACCTCAATACGCAACCGAATTATCAGCAGGACTAGATTTGAGGGCAAATATAGAAGCATCAATCACATTAAAACCACTAGAACGAACCTTAGTAAAAACAGGTTTATACATCGCTCTTCCCGAAGGAACAGAAGCACAAGTTCGTCCAAGAAGTGGATTAGCATATAAAAAAGGAATAACCGTCCTCAACGCTCCAGGCACAATTGATGCTGATTACAGGGGAGAAATAGGCGTTTTGTTAGTCAATTTATCTAGCGAACCATTTCTAATCGAAGACGGAGAAAGGGTAGCTCAATTAGTTATAGCAAAACACGAAGTTGCCGAATGGTCAGAAGTTCAAACCCTATCCGAAACATCAAGAGGTGCAGGAGGGTTTGGAAGTACAGGCGTAAAATAGGCTTCACATTCATTTAGCATTTCCAATTGTAGCAGGTGGTTTGACTTTACAATAGTAAATTTGTGAATAATTCGGGGTATCCTTATTCACCGAAAATTTAAAGTATTATAGTCTTCAACCTTGAAGTCTTGACTCTAAAAAAACATCAAAAATAGAAGTTTATCATTTTTTTTCAAGGAGTTATCAACAACAGAAATTAAGGTTTATTTCTAAATCTACCGTTTTTGATAAGTCACTCGCTTTAACTCGTCCTTGAGTTACGTTGTTTTGCTTAATAAAATTAAAAGATTCAAACAATTATAAATTTCATTCTAAAACAAACAGAAGAAACTTTATAACCCCGCTAAACGTATAACAAATAGCAACCAAACAATAGATAAATCTATTGTTTGGTTGCAGTTTTCGAAGACAAAATTGAATTAAAACAAGCAATATTTATTTGCTATAACAAAACCAAAAAGCAATGAATCTATTTGATTAGAACTATTTTACTTAAACCTATTTACAAACCTTAAAAAACTAAAGCCATGAAAACTTTCTACACAAAATCCGCAACATTATTTATATTGATTATTGTTTTTTCAGCATCTCTATTGGCAAATGGTTTGTTTTATTCAGTAAAAATAAATAGAAATTTAACCGACAATACCGATAAATTAGATGACTATAAAATTATAAAATCAACAAAAGATTATGTCGTAGCAGGAGAATACCTACAATATATAGAGGCAATGAAAGCAAAACAAAACATAAGTAAAGAAGGTTTTAATGCGGTAGAAATAATTGCATTATTCAATCATTCAATTATATCGCTTTCTGAAGCTTTTGCAATTCAAGACAATAGAATAGAACAAGACAAAAACAACAAAGGTTTTTTATTGACCGTTGACGAAATGGACGATTTATTAGCGGAAGTACAAGATCAAAAGTTTTTTTATACGGTACAAATGGGATTATTTTCCGAACGAAATGTAAACAGCTTTTTTGACTTTCCAAAACAGTTTGACGAAACAATAACATCAAAAGGAAACCTAAGATATACTTACGGTAAATTCACAACTTACAACGATGCAAAAGATGCTTTATTAATGGTAAAAGAATACGGATTAAATGACGCTTTTGTAATCGCATTCGACAAATTAGAAAGAATACCAATAGAACGAGCTTTGACAATAGAAAAAGAATCAATAAAAGAAGTCTTGTTAGCTGTTGAACAATAATATTAAAATATAGACTATAATGCTCTAAACAGCAACCCCTCTTACAGGTAAAATTATACTGAAATCGAAATACTGTTTGATTTCAGTATAATACGTTTATTTACAAAAAACTTCATTTACGGGAAGATAACACAATCATCATACTTTTTTACAACATTACTTTTTAGACTGAACATTAAATGCCTATATATGTTATCAGATGAAATTATTTTATATATTATTTACAAGTTTATTCTTTAATAGCATTTTTGCACAACCCGTAAATGACGACTGTTCTAATGCTACAACACTTTGTGGAAATCAATCGGTGTTAGCTACAAACACAGGAGCAACAGTCTCTGTTTGTTCAGGATGTTCGGACGGAAGTTCTCTTGCAGGAAACTTTTGTTTTGCATTAGACAATACCACATGGTTTAGTTTCGTTACCAACGAAAATGGAGGAAATGCTTCGGTGAGTTTTAAAAACATAAACTGCAATGCCGACCCTACATTTGGAAATCAAATAG
>CAMZKF010000004.1 GCA_947311095.1 uncultured Flavobacteriales bacterium | reverse complement strand
GACATAATGCGTAAAGATACAGATTTTTAGAAGCTAAAGCGAAATGCACTAAAGTGCATAGTTTTAACTATAATTGAGACCAATAAATCTAAATAACAACTGATTAAAATCAGTTATTTTACCTCTATTTCTGACAACTCTATGACATTTAAAATTCTTATTCTAACTACTTTTGCAAGAAAAAATATTTAATGAAATTATTAGTGTGTCTCGGTTTATTATTAATAGCATTAGAAAGCTTGTCTCAAACCACAATTAATGTAGTTAGTGAAGACAATCAACCAATTCCTTCTGTTCATATTTCTCTATATTCCAAAAATGGAAAACACATTAGCACTAAGTTAACAAATACATTAGGAATACTAACTTTTTCTAATGAAGAAACTAAAGGGTATCAATCCTTCGTAGCTAAAATTCGTTTTATAGGCTTTAAGCCTTTGCAATCAACACTAATCGCAGGAAAAAAATATAATTTCACACTAAAAGAAAGCAATGTAATGCTCAATCAAGTAGTGGTTACCGCCCAATATTCGGCAAATAGTCCTGAAAAAGCAGTTCATAAAATAGAAATAATAGGCCGCAAGAAAATTGAAGCCATGGCAGCGGTAAATTTAGAAGATGTTCTTTCCAATAGTTTAGGAATAAGAATAAGTCAGGACGGAGTTTTGGGAAGTGGAATTAGTTTGCAAGGAATGTCTGGTCAAAACGTTAAAATTCTCATTGATGGCATTCCTGTAGTAGGACGTTTGAATGGCAATGTAGATTTAGCTCAAATAAACTTAGACAATATAGAACGCATAGAAATTGTAAAAGGACCTTTATCTGTTAATTATGGAACAAATGCTTTGGCAGGAGCAATAAATTTAATCACAAAAAAAAATCCAAAAGACAAATTTTCGGTAGGAGCATCTTCGTATAACGAAAGCTCTGGAAAATATAACCTAACGGGAAAAATAGCTTTTAACAAAAATAAAAATGATGTTGTAATTACAGGAGGAAGAAACTATTTTGACGGCTGGAATGACGGAGACGCTACATTTAAAAATCCAAAACCATACGCAGACTCTTCACGCTATAAAGCTTGGAAACCTAAAGAACAATATTTTGGAGGCATACAATTGGGAAGAACCATAAAAGGTTTGGGGGTAAAATACAAAGGAGATATATTTGACGAAATGGTATTAAATAGAGGTTATCCAAGAGCACCCTATCAAGAAACAGCCTTTGACGACGATTACAAAACAACTCGATTAGACAACGCTTTATTTATAAATAAAAAATTGAAGAAAAATCAATCCTTTGATTTTCTAGCTTCATACAATCATTATAAAAGAATAAAAAACACTTATTTCACCAATTTGACAAACTTAGATCGAATATTGACTCTAAATAGTGGAGATCAAGACACTTCTCTTTTCAATCAAATACTATCAAGAGGAACTTATGCCAACCAAATGGACTCTTCTATTTTTAGCTATCAAATAGGTTATGCAATCAATATACAACAAGCAGAAGGACGACGAATAGAAGACAAAAGAAAAGAACAAGGAGACTATGCTTTATATGGAAGTACTGAAATAAATTTAAACAACCTTATAGTAAGACCTGGAATAAGGTATGCTTATAACACCAGTTACAAAACACCTCTACTCCCCTCTTTAAACTTAAAATATGGAAAAGACAAATATACAATTAGAGCTTCGTACGCACGAGGATTTAGAGCCCCTTCTTTAAAAGAATTATATTTCAATTTTGTTGACATCAATCATAATGTAGTAGGCTCTTCTAATTTAATAGCTGAGACCTCTTCTAATTACAACCTCACAATGGCTTATAATATTTTGCACAACGACTTAATATTCAAGACAGAATTGGGAGGGTTTTACAACAATATAAAAAACCAAATATCATTAGCTAACGTGCAAGGAACTCAATACACCTATGTAAACGTAGGATCTTTTCAATCTTTGGGCGGGAGATTTGATTTTCAAATGGGATATAAACATTTAAAACTAAATATTGGAGGGACTTATATTGGACGTTCAAACAATATTAATGTAGCAGATGCTCCTCAATTCAGTTACAGCCCCGAACTAAGAAGTAGTTTATTGTACGAGATGAAACAAAAACAATTAACCTTTGCTGTTTTTTACAAATACCAAGGAAAACTTCCAAGAGTAGTTCTCGATGCCAATGAGAATATAAAAACAAACTACATTGAGGATTACCACATGGCGGATTTTACAATTTCCAAAAAAATGTACAAAAAACAAGTTGTACTTTCTATCGGAACTAAAAATATATTTAATGTCAAATCAATTGCGTCTTCTTCAACAGGAGGAACTCACTCCTCTAACGGTAGTAGTTTGGCGGTAGGAACAGGTCGAACATATTTTATATCCTTAAAAATAAATCTTAATCAATGGAAAAGTAATTCCAATTAAAACTATTATAACAATGAAAACTCTTTTATCTTCTTTTATCGTTTTACTTTTCGTTACTTTTTCGTGTAAAAAAGCCGAAATTCCAATTAAGAAACACGAAGTTGGAAATATAATTACCAATTCCTTTGAAATGGGAAGTGATTACAGATATCAATCTTTTTTTGATTTAGGTTCAAATTCATTTGTCAGTAAAAATATAAAAACGAGTTGGGATTTAGGCTTTCAATGTGGAGAAAATGGTTGGCACATTACGCTTAACGAAGCCAATTTAATGGCAGTAGCTAAGATAGAAAACACCCCTTTCTTAGCGATTGAAGATACAATAGGAGTAGCTTGGAAGTGGGATTCAAACACTGGTCATTTAGACTCTACAGCAATTGGAAATTGGAGAAACAATAACGCTGTTTTTATAATTGACCGAGGAATGGACTACGAGGGGATTCATAGAGGCTTTTCAAAAGTAGAATTTCAAACGGTATCAAATAACAATTATACTTTTAAAATTTCAAATTTAGATGGCTCAAATTTACATCAAGTTACACTAGAAAAAAACAATACTTTAAACATTGTTTCTTATTCTATTTCAACTAACAGTATTGTAACTGTAGAACCACCAAAAGAGAATTGGGATTTAGAATTTACACAATATACCTATTACTTTTATGACCACGAATTAGCTTACTTAGTTACGGGCGTTTTGTCTAATAGAAATGGGGTTGAAGTAACTCAAGTTTTTGACAAAGAGTTTTCGGTAATAACGCTAGACGATATTAATAAATATTCGTTTTCATCGGCTCAAAACACCATTGGCTACGACTGGAAATACTATGATTTTGACGCTGGCAGCTATTTAACTAAACCAAGTAAAAATTACATTGTAAAATCGACAGAAGGAATTTATTATAAATTACATTTTATTGATTTTTACAATGCTCAAGGAGATAAAGGAACTCCTACTTTTGAATTGCAAGAATTATAAAAGTCACATTATTGTCATCAAAAAATCATAGAAAAGTCATATTGTAGTCACAAATTCTAAATAGTGATTTTTGTTACTTAATGCTTCTACAATCTTTCTTTTCTTTGCCTAACATTACTTCAATAAAGATTTATTTTCTTTATCGTATCAATTAGAAAAACAAAAAAATATAATATGAAAAAATTAATACTTTCAGGAATAGCATTGTTTACAATAGCTATTACACAAGCTCAAGTTTCAGAAACACTGTCAATAGGCAATGGATATGTAAACTCTTCTTACTATAGCCTAGACAATGGTGAAGTTGCAAATGTTTCTAACACCGATTGGGAATTAGCCTTTTCGACTAGTTCGTTTAGTTCTTATGTACGTATTAACGGAGGACGAGGAGTAGAACTTTACACCTACCCTAGTGGAGACACTTCGGCTTGGTCAACAGTAGATATTTCTAATATTGCAAATTGGAATGCACTTTACAACTCTGAAGATCCTAATGGGTGTACCACT
>CAMZKF010000003.1 GCA_947311095.1 uncultured Flavobacteriales bacterium | reverse complement strand
TCTTTACCAAACATTGTTACTTTCATTTTTTGATCCAATGGAATAGTATCATCTACTAAAATATGAATTTGATCTGTCACCCAAATTAATGTATCTAATTCGATGTAATCTTTCACTCCCATTCGTATAGGTACAAGCATTTCTTCCGAAACAGGAATAAATGCTTGAAAAGGAATCTCGGTTTCAATATACATATCTATATTTACCGTTAAATCATCTGTAACTGTAATTGCAGAATTTAAAGGAATCTCTTCTTTTACATTTACATCAGTAATAATGTGTTGTACAGCCATTTCTTCCATGGTATTTCCTATACCTTCTAATCGAAGTCCCATAACGGTAAGTGCCGCCAACAAAATACCTATGATTATAAAACTAATGATAAAAGCCAATGATAAAAATACCATTACTCTTTTCTGAAATTTTGAAAGATTTTTAAACATAATTAACGAGTATAAGTGTGTGTTTTTACTAATTCTTTTTATAAAGAATAACAAATATACATTAAATATATTTTAACTATCCTTTACTTGGATTGAAAACTACTTTTTATAAAAATTCATTTCATCAATGTACTTCAACACAGGATCCGTCAAAAGGTACTTGACGCTTTTTCCTTCTTTTATTGATTTACGAATAAAACTTGCCGAAATATCCATAAAAGGAACATCTCTTAAAACAACAATTTTATCACTATTTACAACAGGATTTACCAACTCTTTTTCTTGTATTGTTTGATGACGAGGATATACCATAATTTTATGATTGGCTACAATGGTTTCAAAATTTCGCCATTTATGAAGTGAACGTAAATTATCTTCTCCCATTATCAAAGTAAAATCTTTTTTAGGATATTTTTCTTGTAAATAAGCTAAGGTTGTTGCAGTATATGACGGCTGAGGTAGTTTAAATTCTATATCTGAAGCCCTCAATTTATTGTTATCTTCAATTGCTTCTTTCACCAAATTTAACCGATGGTAATCTTCTAATAAACTGGCTTTTTTCTTGAGTGGATTATGAGGAGAAACTACAAACCAAACCTCATCTAAAGGGGTGTTTTCTACTATGTGATTCGCTATAATTAAATGTCCTACATGAACGGGGTTAAACGTTCCAAAATAAAGCCCTATTCTTTTAGAAAACTCTTTAGGTTCTCCCCAAATAAATTTATTAATATCAATAGAAAAATCGTCCATTATTCTATTTCTAAAAAGGATTTAACAACATTTTCTGCTTCTTTAAAAGCATCTTCCAATTTATCGTTTAGCAAAACATAATCAAATTCTTTTGCTCTTTCTAGCTCTATACCTGCCTTACCTATTCTTCTAGCAATAGAAGCTTCTGTCTCGGTTTCTCGAGTTCTTAATCTATCTTCTAAATGTTTTACCGACGGTGGTTTTACAAAAATAGCTAATGCTTTATCTTTAAAATATTTTTTTAAATTCAAACCTCCCACTACATCTACATCAAAAATAACGGTTTTACCTTCTGCCCAAATACGTTCTACTTCTGCGATTAGCGTACCATAGAAATTGTCTTTATAAACTTCTTCCCACTCTACAAAATCATTGTTTTCAATCTTACTTTTAAAATCTGAAATTGATAAAAAATGATAATCTTTTCCTTTTCTTTCGTTGTGTCTTCTAGGACGACTACAAGCCGAAATAGAAAAAGCCAACTCATCAAAAACACTCAATAAATGATGAACAATAGTTGTTTTACCTGCTCCAGATGGCGCAGAAAATATAATTGCTTTATGCTTAGAATTTTCAGCCATTATCTACAATACGTTTAATATTTGTTCTTTTATTTTTTCTAAAGAATCTTTCATTAATACTACAATTTTTTGCATTTCTGCATGATTGGCTTTTGATCCCAAAGTGTTTATCTCTCTTCCTATTTCTTGTGTTATAAATCCTAATTTTTTTCCTTTAGCCTTATTTGGTTCTGCTGCTGTTTTAAGAAAATGCTCACAATGCGCTTTTAGCCTAACTTTTTCTTCAGAAATATCTAACTTTTCTACGTAGTAAATCATTTCTTGTTGAAAACGATTTTCATCTATATTGGGTTTTTCAGAAAGCGATTCTAAATTTTTTTGTATTCTTGATTTAACAATTTCTATTCTTTCTTGTTCAAAAGGAGCTACCTCTTTTAGCAAATTAGAAATGTTATTTATATTAGAAAATATATCTTTTTGCAACGATATTCCTTCTTCTGCTCTAAACTGATTAAAATTAGCTACGGCTTCTTTCGCTAATTGAACGTAAGCTTCTGCATCTTCGTTACTTAATTTTGATTTTTCTGCTCGCATTACATCGGGCATTTTCATTACTATTGATAAAAAATCTATTTTATCTTTATTGCTAATGTTAGAATCGTTAGCTACTTCTAACAAATCGTTGTAATATTGCTTTACTAAATCTTTGTTTACAAAATGTTTTTGTTCTGTTTCTAAGCTTGTATAATTTACATTCATTTCAATTTTTCCCCGTACCAATTCTTTTGAAAGGAAACTTCTAATTTCCATTTCCTTTTCTCTAAAAAAACTAGGCGTTCTTAAATTGCAGTCAAAAGTTTTACTATTAACCGATTTAAGTTCAATAGTTACTTTTTTAGTCCCGATATTGCTTTCTGCCTTACCAAAACCAGTCATTGAATAAATCATAACAAATTTTTAAATAAGTTGCAAAAGTAACGTTTTTTATAATATTTTACTTCTTTTAACCCGAAAAATTCATTCAAACTAGATAAAATTCGATGTAAAATGCTTATCTTTAAAGTGTTAAATAAAAAAAAGTACCATTTTAAAACCACCCAATTTT
>CAMZKF010000002.1 GCA_947311095.1 uncultured Flavobacteriales bacterium | reverse complement strand
CTGCACGAGAAGAAGGAAAAAGAAAAGGAAAAATAGAGGGTAAGAGGGAAGGAAAAATAGAAGGAAAAATAGAAGGAAAAATAGAAGGAAAGATAGAAGGAAAGATAGAAATTGCCAAAAACATGTTACAAAAAGAAATGGACTTATCGTTAATAAAAGAAATAACAGGTCTTTCAGAAGAAGAAATCAATCAATTGAAATAAAAGATAAAAGTATAAAAACTAGATTCCTTCCTTGTCTGTTTAACGCTGTAACATACTGCTTAAACCATAAATAAACTGTATTGAAATATTTTAATTTGCGTTAGAGATGGCAGTGGTAGCTTTTTGTTTTTTAACCGTTTGTAAAACTTGGCTAAAAAGAGCGATTTTATGAGCTCCTTTTTAGCTTAGTTGCATACGGTTAAAAACTAAAACTACAAACGGACAGCTTGTTTAAACGCCCAAAAGAGACAAAGCAACCTTCTTTTTTCTTAGTTTTTAGGATTAATGCAAAAATTATGATGCTCCTTGTTTCCTTATGATTTTATGAAATAGTTTTGGGAAAAAACGTTTTAAAGTTATGGCTTTTAATTCTCCTCCTCCTGCAAATATTTCTAAGTTTTCTTTTTTTATTCCTTTTACTATTTGGGTTGCACATTTTTCAGCTGAAATACCTTTATCTTGTTTTTCATCCAATATCCCATGATTTGTTCCGTCTTTTGAGAGTGCATTTTGTGAAATATTGGTTTTTATAAGACCAGGAAAAACGAGAGAAACACGAATACCGTTATTTTCTTCTTCTAGCCTTAGTGATTCGTAAAAGCCAACTAAAGCATGTTTGGAAGCTGCGTAAGCTGAGCGTAGAAAAAAGCCAAACTTACCCGAAAGGCTGCTAATTACAACTATATATCCGCTTCCTTGTTTTTTCATTACAGGCAATACGGCTTTGGTTAGGGCTATGTTTCCGAAATAGTTAACCTCCATTATTTTTCTATCGATGGTTAGATCGGTTTCTGAAGCTAAAGAACGTTGACTAATTCCTCCATTGTTTATTAGTACATCTATTTTTTTGTAATGAGCTAATACCGAGGTTACTTTTTTATTAAATTCTTCATTCTTACTCAAGTCCAACAATACGACTAATGCTTCTCCTTTGCATTGATTTTTGACTTTAATTAGTTCTTTTTCTCGACGAGCCGACAATATTAATTTAGCTCCTTGACGACTTAGTTGTAGTGCTAATTCTTTTCCTATTCCTGAGGTTGCTCCTGTAATCCAAATTACTTTATTCTTAATTTCCATAACTATTTACTTGTTACAATATTACATATAATATACTTATCTTTGTAAAAAAACCATATAAAACAATGAATTACGGAACTGTTGCGTATTACACTTTGGGTTGTAAATTGAATTTTGCAGAAACCAGTACAATTGGAAGAAATTTAACCGAAGAGGGATTTGCTAAAATACCTTTTGATGAAGGGGCAAATATATATGTTATAAACACTTGTTCGGTGACCGAACAGGCGGATAAAAAATGTAGAAATATAGTACGAAAAGCTCTAAGTTTTAATCCCGATGCTTTTATTGTTGTAGTGGGATGTTATGCGCAATTGAAGCCTAAAGAAATTGCGAATATTCTTGGTGTAGATTTGGTTTTGGGAGCTAATGAGAAATTTAATGTTGTACATCATTTAAAAGATTTACAAAAGAAAGAAGAAACTCTTATTTTTAATAATGAGATAAAAGAAACTAAGGTTTTTACTCCTGGATTTAGCTCTAGCGATAGAACACGCTCTTTTTTGAAAATTCAAGATGGATGCAATTATTTTTGTTCTTTTTGCACCATACCTTTGGCAAGAGGAAGAAGCAGAAACGCGAGTATTGAAGACACGGTAAATAAGGCGAAGGAATTGGCTAAAACTCCGACCAAGGAAGTTGTTTTAACTGGGGTAAACATAGGCGATTTTGGATACGACAGCAATGAATCTTTTTATGATTTAATTCAAGAGTTGGATAAAATAGAGGCGATTGAGCAGTATAGAATCTCAAGTATTGAGCCTAATTTGTTGACAAATGCCATTATAGAATTTGTTGCTACTTCGCAACGTTTTGTCCATCATTTTCATATTCCGATGCAATCTGGCTCGGACAAACTATTAAAGTCTATGCGTAGAAGATATGACAGTTCGCTTTATGTTAGTCGAATTGAAAAAATAAAATCACTCATGCCTGATTGTGCCATTGGTGTAGATGTTATTGTTGGTTACCCAGGTGAAACAGACGAAGAGTTTATGAAAACTTACAATTTATTGAACACTTTACCTATCAGCTATTTACATGTTTTTACTTATTCTGAAAGAGACAATACTACGGCATTGCGTATGGAAGGAAGCGTTCCTATGAATGTTCGTCGAGACAGGAGTAAGATGTTGCGTATTTTGAGTGAGAAGAAAAAAAGAGCTTTTTATGAAGATAATATTAATAAAACAGAGACGGTTGTTTTTGAAGCTTCTAACAACAATGGTTTTATGAATGGTTTTACTAAGAACTACGTAAAAGTTTCGGCTCCGTACAATCCTCTTATGGTAAATCAAATTGGAAACGTTAGAATGCTGGGAATAAATGAAAATGGGACAATGGACATTGAATTTGAGGAAGCTAAAATGGAAACAGTTTCTGTTCGTAAAGGGTAATTCTCTTAATTCAAAGGCTTTATTCACCTCTTTTTATGAGCTATAAGCTTCCGTAATTTTATTCCGTAGGAAGCTTTTATTCCTTACGCAACTTAAATTTTAAGCGCTACAATGCATACGTCATCTATCTGAAACGAATCTCCTTTCCAATTTAAGAATCTTTGTTCTAAAACTTCGTATTGTTTCTCAGCTGACTCCTCGTGTATCGAAAGAAAGACTTCTTTTAGCTGTTTGCTCATAAATCTTTTGTAGCGAGGTCCTCCAAATTGGTCGATGTAGCCATCGGTAGTCAAAAATAATGAATCTCCTTCTTCTAGCTGAAGGTCGTGACGAGAAAAATTGGTCATGCTATGAAACGAACCAATAGGTTGTTTATCTGGACGCAACTCCAAAAGAATTAAATCGTCTTTAATTGTTGTTCGACAACGGTCTATGTTTTCTAATTCTTCTTTATATTTCTTCACTACATACAGCGGGTTGTTTGCTCCAGACCATTGAATTTCTTTAGTTTTTATGTTTAAACGAATTAAAGTGATGTCCATCCCTTCTTTCATGACCTCTTCGTTTTCTTTATTTACCAATTCCTTAATCATCTTAGCCCTTAAAGAGTCCAATAATTTATTGGTTGAAATAGTAGGGTTAGAAATCATTATTTCATTTAGAAAAGCAATTCCAAGCATACTAAGCATTGCCCCTGGAACTCCATGACCTGTACAGTCAGAAACAGCTATATATAAATAATCGTTAGATTTATACCCCCAATAAAAATCTCCACTTACAATAACTCTAGGGCGTTCAAAAATTACGCTTTGAGCTAAAAAATTACCCCATAATTGGTAATCATCTTTTACAACAAAGGCATTTTGTATTCGTTTTGCATAGACGATACTGCTGTCTATTTCTGTACTTTTTGCTTCTATATCTAGTTTTTGTTGCAGCACTTTTTTATTTACTTCTTGTAATTTTTTATTTTGTTCTGTTACTACTCTGTTCATTTTTGACAACTCTAACGTACGGCGTTGTACTTTTAAGTCTAATTTTCTATTTTGAACAACTTTACGAACTATGATAGTGTAAACAATAAGCGCTACAATAAGAAGAAAAACTAAAACTAAAATTCCTATTCCCCAATACGTTTTAAAGAAAGGCTTTTTTACAATAACTTTAATTTTTATTTCTTTGTCGTCGCAAGAGTCTTCTAAGCACAACTTTAACCTAAAAATATATTCGCCATCTATTACAGATTGATACCTTGCGTCTAATTTTTCATACCCAACAGAGTTCCATTTTTTATCAAAGCCTTCTAATTTATATTGATAAGTTATTTCTTTAGGGTTGGATAAATGAATGGCTTGAAAATTAAATTCAAGTTGATAATCTGAATAAGGCAACTCAATCAAAGAATCTTTATAAACCGTATTGTCATTAACGATTAAACCTTTGTAATTTACAATAGGAAAATCTTCTTTATACTTTAGTTTGTCAATATCTAATTGAATTAAACCTCTTTCTGTTCCAACCCACAATTTATTATCGACTCCTAATTGATAAGAAGTTGTATTTATCCCTTTTAATAAGGGATTACTTTTTTCACTAAAAGGCTCAAAAGTATTGGTTTCTATATTGAATTTTGTAACGCCGTTTTTATGTCCTAACCAAATCTGATGATTTAAATCTTCGACAATAAAATAGACATAATTAGACAATATTGCACTATTTTTCTTATTGTATTGTTTAAATTCGTCATCTTTATATACAAATATTCCATCTCCCATGGTAGAAAAAACAATGCTTTTGTCTGCTGTTTCAAATATTTGAGACAATTCAAAACTATCAAAACCTTTAACATCTTTATATAAAGTAAACTCTCCATCTCTGTAAGAATAAATAGGACTTACGGGTGAATCGAACCAAAAATTACCTTTAGAATCAATCACCATATATTCTATTACATTGTGCACCATTCCTTCATTCATCCCTATGTGAAACTCTTTTTCCGTAAGAAAAGAATAGCTATGTAAACCTGTATTTGACCCAACATATAAGGTTTTGTTTTTTATTACTATGGTATTAATTGTTGTTGGTTGTTGAACTATATTTTTAAACTTAAATTTAGTAAAAATTCCATTGTCATAATAATAAAGCCCTTTATTTTCTGTCCCTATCCACAATTTGTTTTCATCTGCTAATAGCGATTTTATTTTATCATTGATGAAATTGTTTTCTAAATTGTAATTCACTATTGTTGTTTCACTAATAATAGAAATTCCTTTATCGGTTCCAACTGCCAAATTTCCTTTATAATTTGTTACACAATTTATATTTTCGTTTGCCAATCCTGAAGCCTGATCATACCACAATGTTTTAGCTTCAGAAAGCACCGAAATTCCATCGCCATAATATCCAATCCACAAAGCATTTTCTTTATCTAAAAATAAACTTTGAACAAAATTACTAAGCATTCCATTGCTCTCATCATAATGTAAATAACTATATGAGCCTAAATTATTATCGTGAAAATTAATTTCAAAAACACCTTGCCCCAGTGTTGATACTATTATTTTTTTTCTCCAAAATCAAGATCGGTAACCTTAGAAGTTATCCCTATTTTTTTTAAATCCAATGAAAACAAACGCTCTATTTTATCTTCTACGCCATAAGCTGTAACCACTCCATCCGATTCGTAAGCAAATGTATTGGTGGTTTTATTTTTTCGTAATATTTTTATATAGTTAAATTCTGTCTCAGGTATGAGTTGAAGCTTATTATTCAAATCGACATATAAACCATCGACTGTTTGATAGACTTTTTTACCATTTCCAAGTGCAACTTGACTAATTAGTTTAACTTCTATACGCTTATTTTCTTGAAAATTAAATTTACTTTCTTTTTGATTGTAGCTTCCTATCTTAGCGTCAATAGTTATGACTTTAAGTATTGAATCTTCTTCAAAAATTGAAACAACGGCTTCGGATTTATAAAAACGAGTAGAAAACCTTTTGATTTCAGGAGTCAATTTTGTAATCCCCCCTTCATAATAACTTATCCAAATATTTTCATTTTTATCGATGTAAACTTTTGAAACAAAATTATTTTCTAAACCGTCGTATTTATCTAATAATTTGAATGCAATTCCATCGTAGATTAACAATCCTTTAGATGAGGCGGCATATAAACACCTTCCTTATCTTGAGCAAAATCATAAATGTATTTAGCTGAAATTTCTTCTTTTTCAAAATTCTTAAAATTATACTTTTGAGCATAAAAAAAAAGGCTAGAAAAGAATAAAGATATGAAAAATAAAAATTTCATTAATCAAACTTGTAGTTTACATCTACTTTGTATTTATACTTGGGCACACCTCCTATTGGTGTAGAGAAAAAAGGAACAGCTTCATTGTATTGATTTAAGAAATAAATAGTCATATCATTATAATCCGTTGTCTTTTTTATCAATTGAAAATCTATACTTGTATTTTTTTCTCCTTCATCTATTAAATGTATGCTATTTCCCCAAATTCCATTTCCACTTACTTTCACATAATTTAATTTTTTAGTCACAGAAGTCAATCGCATATCAACATCATTGTCGGCATCAAAATTAAATTGTCGAATACTTACTACGTCTTTATTTATAAAAGGGTAAACGTGAGCTGTTTGTCTTACCCCAGGTTTTAATCTAAAACACATTTCATAAGCAAACACATTTCCTCCTTCAACCATAATATTAGCGTCTTTTTGATAACTTAATGCATATTGATATGCATTACCATCGTTACCACTCCCTCCCTTACATATAACTTTAAAGACATATCCTTTCATCTCTTCAGAGTACTCTCCTTCTTTTGAGTTTATAGGACCAAAGCTATACCATTTTTTGTCATATTCTATTTCATTGTAAAATGTTTTACGATCTATTAAATTTCCTTTGTCATAATTTTTTTTAGGGTTTATCGCTCTAGCTTCTTTTTGAGAATAAGCTCCTACACCTCCGTAAATACTAAATGTTGACCGGGTGTCAAAAACTCCATTTTTAGTATCTAACTCTCCGCTTGTACTGGGGTCAAAAACGCGTATAAATATTGGTCTTGTTTCTGATTTTGGAATGACAAAAAAATGTATTTGAACATGATCATCGTCTCCCCAAGCAGGGGTGCTTTCTTTTCCAAAAGTTAGCAAATAAGAAACGTTCTCAAACTTAGAAGGAACTAACTGAGCTATTCCTTGCTGAATAAGACAAAAAACTAAAATTAGTATAAAAAATATTGTTTTCATTATTTTGATTTTATTAATTGAAACTCCACTCGTCTGTTCAACTTTCTTCCCTGAGGATTATCTTGCCCATTTGCTTTTGTATTAGGAGCTACAGGATCTTCTTCTCCAAAGTTTTTCACCTCTACTACCCGATGTCGCTCTACTCCGTTAGCTGTTAAATATTTTATTACCGATAAAGATCTTCTCGCCGATAATTTCACATTATAATCGTTTGCCCCCATAGCATCGGTATAACCTTTTATAATTATATAGGCATTTCTATATGTTTTTAATTTTGCTATGTTAGAATCTAATATCGCTTTTGCTTGTTTTGTCAAGTAACTTTTGTCAAAATTAAAATATACAGGATTTAATTT
>CAMZKF010000001.1 GCA_947311095.1 uncultured Flavobacteriales bacterium | reverse complement strand
CTTCAATTTTTTTTTAGAGGGCGTTCCGATAGCTATCGGTCAGGCTATCCGCTGTATCTTTTTTGTGAAAAAACAAAAAAGGATGCCGCTACTATCCTTAACGCAAATTCTATTTTTTAGGGGATTGGCTATGAAGTTAAAAACTTTAAACTCTTAATTTTTACTAAAGGTATTTTAGTTTTTCTTGGAGTTTTTACCAAGCTAAAATACCATCTTCTAAATTATGTAAATTTTTAAAGTTATATTCTTGTTCTAAAAACAGTATTGCTTGTTTACTTCTCCCTCCTGTTTGACAAAAGACGATTACTTTTTTATCTTTTGGTATTTCTTCAAACATTTCGTCTAATTGCTCTAAGGGGATTTGCAATGCGTTTAGTTCTTTTATTTGTGGTTGTTCCCACTCTTCTCTTACGTCTAAAAAGATATATTCGCTTTGGCTTAATTTTTTTTTAGCATCTAAAATCGTTATCGATTTTAGATTTTTATTTTTTGTTATTCCACAAAATAAATTATAATCTTTTTCTAGTCCCTTCAACTTTATACGCTCTATTTGTTCCTTGTTTTTTGTGATTTTAAGGGTTGTCGATGTGTTTTCTAAGAGGTTTAAAATTTTCAGCTCATCACTAAGGACAGTTCCAATTCCTAATATGATTTTTAAGACTTCGTTTGCTTGTAATACTCCTATTGCTCCAGGTAAAACACCTAACACGCCAATTTCTGAACAATTTGGAACTTCATTTTCTTTAGGAGGTGAGGGAAACAAACATCTATAAGAGGCTCCGTTTTTATAATTAAAGACGCTTATCTGTCCTTCAAACTTATGAATAGCGCCATAGACTAAAGGTTTATTTGCCAAAATACAAGCATCATTTATCAAATACCTTGTCGAAAAATTATCTGAACCATCAACGATGATGTCGTAATTTTCAAATAACGCTAAAGCATTTTTTGTAGTTAACCTTTCATTGTAATATTTCAGGGTAATAAAAGGGTTTTGTACTGCTAATTTTTCAACAGCTACAATTGATTTTTGTTTTCCTATATCTTCTGAATTAAATAAAATTTGACGTTGTAAGTTCGATTCTTCAATTATATCGTCATCGATTACGCTTAAAAAACCGACTCCAGCGGCAGTTAGATATTGCAATATGGGACAACCCAAGCCTCCTGCTCCTATAACTAATACCTTAGCTTTTTTTAATTTAACCTGTCCTGTCAAACCAACTTCATTCAGTTTTAAGTGTCGATTATATCTGTTTTTTTCTTGACTTGAAAGCATTTGAGAAAGTAATTTAGTTGACTATTTCAGAAAGAAAGCAAATGCCTTTTAGTTAAATAAATTCATAGCTTTTTGAAGTCCTACTGTCGAGAAAGCTTTAATTATATTAATTGCTTTTTCTATATGGATGGGCAATTCTTCTATTTCAATTTCAGACCATTTGCCTAAAACAAAATCAATTTGCTTTCCTTTGGAATATTCATCTCCTATACCAAACCTAAGTCTAGCGTAGTTATTGGTATTCAATATTAAACCTATATCTTTCAATCCATTATGACCACCTGCTCCTCCTTTGGGTTTTAATCTTAGTTTACCAAAAGGTAAAGAAAGGTCGTCAGTAATTATCAATGTGTTTTCTAAGTTTATTTTTTCTTTTTGCATCCAATAGTTTACAGCTTTACCACTTAAATTCATATAGGTGGAAGGCTTAATTAAAACTAAAGTTCGTCCTTTGTGTTTTACAACAGCTCTTTCAGCTAATTTTGCTGTATTAAAAGAAACGTTGGATTCCTTCGAAAAGAAATCCAACGTTTTAAATCCGACATTATGTCGAGTATTCTGATATTCAATTCCAGGATTACCTAATCCTACGATTAAATACTTCATAAATCAAATATTTATTGATTAAGCTTCTTCTGTTTCTGCTTCTGCTTCTGTTTCTGCGTCATCAGTAGATGCTCCACGAGCCATTTGAACTGCTGCTACAACGGCACCTTCTGGATTTAAGAATGAAACACCATCAATGTCGATGTCTTTTACTCTTATTTTCCCTCCAATTTTTAAATCTGTAACGTCTATTTCAACTGTATCTGGTAATTTATCAACTAAAGCTAAAGCTGTTAAAGATCTAAAATTTTGTCTTAATTTACCACCATTTTTAACACCAACAGATAAACCTGTTAAGTTAACTGGTATATTTATTTTGATTTCTTTTCCTTCTACTATTTCTTGAAAATCAGCATGTATAACTCTATCCGTTACTGGGTGAACTTGTACATCTTTTATGAAAGATTTTATCTTTTTTCCGTCAACATCTAAATCGATTATATACGTGTTTGGCGTATAAATCACTTTATTTAATTCAACTTCTTTCAATGCTAAATGAACTTGTTCTTTATTTCCATAATAACAGCAGGTACATAACCTTCTCTTCTCATTAATTTTGCATCTTTTTTCCCTACGTTCTTTCTAACAGAACCGCTCAATGATACTTCTTTCATTTTATTTTTATTTATTGGTTTATAATTAATTACTTATTGGTTTGCGAAAACAAAATGTTCGCTTATCGATTCAAAATTTACAGCTTTTTCCATTATATCTGCAAACATATCAGCGACTGTTACTATTTTAATTTTTTTACTTTTTTGAGTTGGCATTATAGTGTCTGTAATGATTAGCTCTTCCAAAACAGAGTTTTCTATTCTCTCATAAGCAGGTCCAGACAATACTCCGTGCGTACAAATGGCTCTTACACTTTTGGCTCCATGGTCGATAAATAATTGAGCTGACTTTGTTAAAGTTCCAGCTGTATCAACCATATCATCTATAATAACGACATCTTTACCTTTTACATCTCCAATTATTGTCATGCTAGCAATTTCATTTGCTTTTTTACGCTGTTTGTAACATAAAGCCAAATCGGTGTGTAAATATTTAGCGTAAGCACTAGCTCTTTTAGAGCCTCCTGCATCTGGAGCAGCTATAATTAAATCTTCTAAATCTAAGTTTTTCAAATAAGGAGCAAAAAGACTTGAAGCGTATAAATGATCGACAGGAATTTCGAAAAAACCTTGAATTTGATCGGCGTGTAAATCCATGGTCATAATACGGTCAACTCCTGAAGCTTCTAGTAAATTAGCTACCATTTTAGCTCCTATGGCTACTCTAGGTTGGTCTTTTCTGTCTTGTCTTGCCCATCCAAAATATGGTATAACGGCTATAATTCGGTGAGCTGATGAACGTTTTGCTGCATCAATCATTAACAATAACTCAAAGATATTATCTGTTGGCGGTATTGTTGATTGAATGATAAATACATCACATCCTCTTACCGTTTCATTAAAAACAGTCGTAAATTCTCCGTCGCTAAACTTTTGTAATTCAACGTCTCCTAATTTTTGACCATACGAAGCGGCTATCTTTTCAGCTAAAGGCTTGGAAGCTGAACAAGAAAATATCTTAACCTTATTAGTCATAAATTATTATTAAATTTTGAGAATGCAAAAATACTCCTTTTCTTAGATAAAAAAAATATTTTAACATTATTATTTGCGCATTTAAAAAGGTTTTATAACTTTGTACTCGCTTACAAGCCCAAGTGGCGGAACTGGTAGACGCGCACGACTCAAACTCGTGTGCCGCAAGGCGTGTCGGTTCGATTCCGACCTTGGGTACTAAACGGGATAAATTCTTAAAATTAGAGTTTGTCCCGTTTCTTTTTCTTCTACTTCCTCCGCTATCATTGGGGTTAACTTAAAAATAGTGTTGGATTTAAAAGTTAGATAAGTTAAATTTATAATTCTCCATTTTTTTCTCTAGTTCCTATTAATTCTTTTTCAAATTGGGTTTTATATTTCATGTACAAGTCCCTATCAATTTCACCAATAACATATCTTTCTTCAATTTTTTCAAGATTGTTTTCTAGTTTAGGAATCTTCTTTTCTAAAGCAATTATATCATTAATACTTTCCTCATGTAATTCAACTATTATTTGTTTGATGACTCCTTAATTGTTGAAATGAATAGCTTTTGTTTCAATTGAAACTTACTTAATAGTTTCTCAAACATTGTATGCAAAATTTTAGCATTTCTATTCTCTTTAGCTCCAATTCTATTGTTTTTATAATAATACAATCCTTTTGACTTTACTAAATACCCTGTAAATGGTGTTCCACAGTTCTCGGACTTCATAAATTGCTTCAAAGGTAAATTCTCATCATCTTTATTGTAGTTACCCCCATAGTTCTTCTGTTTTAATATCTCATTAACTTTTAGAAAAAGTTTCTTTGATACCAATGGTGGATGCTTTCCTTCAATTACTTCATCAGGAATTAAAGAACTAACTAATAAACCACAGTAAACTGGATTTCTAAAATATTCACTCAATTTTTTAGAGGCTTTAGTCCAACCAAATTTTTGCAAACGTTCTGTGATTTCTCTATAGGATAGATTATGCTTTGCTTTCATCTCAAATGCCTTTTTTAGTAACTTTCCTTGTTCGTTAATTACTAATTCAGCATATTTCCCTTTACCAGGGTTAATTTGAATTGTGTTGAAATCCAAATGTTTTTTGCATTTTTATATATATGTTTTTCTGTTGAAATTAGGGGGAGTAAAGATAAAATGAAAAATACTATTTAGTTTCAGTATATTTGCATTTTAGATTAACTAATTTTATATCAACAACTATAACAGATCATGGCTAGAGTACTAAGAATTATAAATCGTTTTAACATAGGGGGACCAACTTTCAATGCTGCGTATTTAACCAAGTACTTAGATTCTGATTTTGAGACGCTTCTTATAGGAGGAGCAAAAGACGAAAGTGAAGATAGTTCAGAATTTATAGTAGAGCGTCTTGGCTTGAAACCTGTTATTGTGTCGGAAATGAAACGGGAAATCAATTTCAAACAAGATAGAATAGCTTATAAAAAAATAAAACAAATAATAGCTGACTTTAAACCCGATATTGTGCATACTCACGCTTCAAAAGCAGGAGCTTTAGGTCGTTTAGCTGCCTATAACATGAAAGTTCCTGTTATTGTTCATACTTTTCATGGGCACGTATTTCATTCTTATTTTGGAAAAACCAAGACTCATTTTTATAAATCAGTAGAAAAACATTTGGCTAAAAAATCAACAGCTATTATAGCTATTAGTGATATTCAAAAAGAAGAACTCTCTAAAATTCATAAAATTTGTAAGGAAGACAAAATAAAAGTCATTCCTCTAGGGTTTGATTTGAATCGTTTTAGAGAAAATAAAGAAACAAAGAGACTTCAATTTAGAAAGAAATGGAGGGTGGAAGAAAATGAAATTTTAGTAGCTATAATAGCACGACTTGTTCCAATTAAAAACCACGCTTTCTTTTTAAGCGTAGCAAAAAAAACAATCGCCAAAACAAATAAGAAAGTTAAGTTTTTTATAGTAGGAGATGGAGAGTTAAGGCAAGAGTTAGAAGAATATTGTAGTGCGTTAGGGTTATCATTTGCGACAACCCAACAAGAAGCTCATCAAGTAGATGTTGTTTTTACCAGTTGGATTAAAGATATTGATATTGTTAATGCAGGAGCCGATATCATTACCCTAACTTCAAAAAACGAAGGGACGCCAGTTAGTCTAATTGAAGCGCAAGCATCAGGTACACCAATAGTATCGACAAACGTAGGAGGAATCGAAAATATTGTAAAAATAAACGAGACGGCTTTTTTAACCGAAATAAATGATGAGGAAAAATTTACAATCCATCTTTTAAATTTAATAGAAGATGCTAAATTGAGAGAAGAGATGAGTCAAAAAGGAGTGCATGTATTTCAAGATTTTCACTATACTCGATTAGCAAAAGACGTTAGTAATCTATACCGTAGCTTATTAAATCATAACAAATAGAAGTTTACTTTTTCGATTTAGTAGGCGTTCAATGTGATTTGCTTTTATATTTTAATCCGTTCGTGAGTGCTACCTAAGCATATTTCGAAATTAAATAGCGATAAAAAGCATTAAATACAAGTGATTCAACAAAGGGGCTTGTTATTTAATTTATAAATTAAAGACAAAATGAGGCTTATATCTATAATTATTTAGGTATAATAGCATAACTCCATTCAATTTTATTAACTTTGGAAGTTAAATTTATTTTT